>JBMZCU010000001.1:0-36954 GCA_049613705.1 Pseudomonadales bacterium
TCAATGAGCATCAAGCGTCTTATGGACCTTGGTTGTTTCCGTGGAATTCGTCATCGTCGCAATCTTCCTGTCCGTGGACAGCGTAGTAAGACCAATGCGCGTACGCGTAAAGGTCCGCGCAAGCCGATTCGTAAATAAGTGTAAGCTAGGAATTTCCAATTATGGCTAAGCCAGGCAAAAGCACACGCAAAAAGGTTAAAAAGCAAGTAGTAGATGGGCTAGCGCACATCCACGCTTCTTTTAACAACACAATTATTACCATTACTGATCGTCAAGGTAATGCACTTTCTTGGGCTACTTCAGGTGGTTCAGGTTTCCGTGGTTCTCGTAAATCTACTCCGTTCGCTGCACAGGTTGCTGCTGAGCGTGCTGCTGAAGCAGCTAAAGAGTACGGTCTTAAAAACGTTGAAGTTTTTGTAAATGGACCAGGACCAGGTCGTGAATCCGCAGTACGTGCACTGAATGGATGCGGCTACAAAATTACTAATATCACTGACGTGACACCGATTCCACACAATGGATGTCGTCCGTCTAAGAAACGTCGTGTATAAACTGGAGTCGATATAATGGCTAGATATCTTGGACCAAAGTGCAAGCTGTCCCGCCGTGAAGGTACAGATCTCTTCTTGAAGAGCGGTGTACGTGCACTGGACAGCAAGTGTAAAACTGAAGCTGCCCCGGGCATGCACGGCGCTCGTCGTGGACGTCTGTCCGACTACGGTCTACAGCTTCGTGAAAAACAAAAAGTTCGTCGCATCTACGGCGTACTGGAAAAACAGTTCCGTAACTACTACAAGAAAGCTGCATCGCTTAACGGTTCAACAGGTGAAAACTTGCTGCAACTGCTAGAGTGCCGCTTAGATAACGTAGTTTACCGTATGGGCTTCGGCAGCACTCGCTCTGAAGCACGTCAGATCGTTTCACATCGCTCTGTCACTGTTAATGGACAAGTAGTAAATGTTGCTTCTTTCCAGGTGTCAGCTGGTGATGTGGTAGCAGTTCGTGAAAAAGCGAAGAATCAACTGCGTATTAAAAACGCATTGAACTTGGCTTCTCAGCGCAGTGTTGTTGAATGGCTAGAAGTTGACGCCAACAAAATGGAAGGTACTTTTAAAGCATCTCCAGAGCGTTCAGAGCTTTCAGCTGATATCAACGAACAGTTGATAGTCGAACTCTACTCTAAGTAATTCATGAACTCTTGATTGGAGTAACTATGCAGCGTTCTGTAAACGAGTTTCTAAGTCCACGTCACATTGACGTGAAGGAACTAAGCAATACACGTGCTCGCGTGACTTTAGAACCACTAGAGCGCGGTTTTGGTCACACACTAGGTAACGCACTGCGTCGTATCTTGCTTTCTTCAATGCCCGGCTGTGCCGTGTCTGAAGTTGAGATCGAAGGTGTGCTACACGAATACAGCGCCCTTGAAGGTGTTCAGGAAGATGTCATTGAGATGCTCCTGAACCTGAAAGGTGTTGCAGTGCTTCTTCACAATGGTGATGAAGCTACTCTGACTCTGTCTAAATCAGAGCCAGGTGTTGTGACTGCAGCCGACATTCAATTGAACCAAGACGTTGAAATCGCTAACCCGGATCACGTCATCGCTCACTTGAACCATGGCGCAAGCTTGAACATGAAGTTGAAAATAACTCGTGGTCGTGGCTATGTTCCAGCTGACGCACGCGTCAGCGACGAAGATGAAACTCGTGCTATTGGCCGTCTTCAATTAGACGCATCTTATAGCCCGGTTCGCCGTGTTTCTTATGTGGCAGAGAGCGCTCGTGTCGAGCAGCGTACTGACCTAGACAAGCTTATCATTGATATCGAGTCTAACGGTACCATCGATCCTGAAGAGTGTATCCGTCGCGCAGCAACTATTTTACAGCATCAGCTAGCTGTTTTCGTCGATCTTGAAGACGCTGCTGATCAAGCTAAGGAAGAGGCAAAAGAGCCGGAGATCGATCCAGTTCTTCTGCGCCCAGTTGACGACCTAGAGTTAACTGTACGTTCTGCTAACTGCTTGAAAGCTGAACAGATTTACTACATCGGTGATCTGATTCAACGTACTGAAGTTGAGCTGCTTAAGACTCCTAACTTAGGTAAGAAGTCGCTGACAGAAATCAAAGACGTACTTGCATCTAAGGGCTTGTCTCTTAACATGCGTCTTGAGAACTGGCCACCGGCTAGCCTAAAGCACGATGATAAACTAGCTTCTTAGAAGCTAGTTTAACAATCAAGTTTGTAAGGATTTTATCATGCGTCATCGTAAATCTGGCCGTCACCTTAACCGTGACAGCGCACACCGTAAGGCGATGCTCAAAAACTTGGCAATCTCACTGTTCGAACACGAGTTGATTCGTACAACATTGCCAAAGGCGAAAGAACTTCGTCGTGTTGCTGAGCCGCTAATTACACTGTCAAAAGTAGACACTGTTGCTAACCGTCGTCTCGCTTTTGATCGCACTCGTAGCAAAGAAGCAGTTGGTAAGCTTTTCTCTGAACTTGGTCCTCGTTTCGCCGAGCGTCCAGGTGGTTACATTCGCATTGTAAAATGCGGTAACCGTCCAGGTGATAATGCACCAATGGCTTATGTTGAGTTGCTGGATCGTCCAGTTGCTCAGGAAGAATCAGAAGACTAAGCCCTTCTCTTTCTTTATAAAAACCCAGCCCTCGTGCTGGGTTTTTTATTGCCTGCTCTTCATTTTCTAGCACATGATGCATTGTTCCTTTCCAAAGCTATTCTAAATTCATTTCTCTCAGAGCGTTTGTAGCCACTCTCCGTTTAAGTAGTCGTTGCTTCATGCATTAATTTTATATGATAAGGCAGAGCTAGATTGTCTTTTATTAACACAGCTTAGCTCAAAGAAATTATCGGGCAGTTTGCCAAAACTTAACTAAACTTAATGTGAGTTAACTTTTTTGGTGTACCTATGTTGTTTATTGAAAGTTCACGATGGCGCTTGCTGTGTGGCATAACTTTGCTCTTAAGCTTGTTACATAGCAAAGCAACTATAGCTGCCGACTTAGAGTTCTTCGGCATCAAGGGGTCTGATACGCTCGAAACCAGTAATACAGTATTGAAGAGGGCATATGCTGAACTAGGATTGAGCTTCACTGTGCGCACCATGCCTGCAATGAGAGCGCTTGAGTATTCAAACATGGGCCGTTCAGACGGTGAGCTACACCGCATAGCGGGATTATCAAAGCGTTATCCGAATTTGATTCAAGTCCCTACGGCGATCAACAAGTTTGAAGCGGTTGTACTCAGTACTGACAGCGATATTGAGGTCAATGGCTGGAAAAGTTTACAAGCTTACCGAATTGGCATTGTGCGCGGCATTAAATTTACCGAAGTAGGTACGCGCGGGATGAATACTTACACTGTTGACAATTATGATCAGCTGTTTGGTATTCTTAAAAAAGGCAAAGTTGATTTGATCATTTTAGCTCGTACCACTGCAACCAAGTTTCAAAAAACTCTGGGTGCAGAGGTAAGTATTATAGAGCCGCCAGTGGCCAGCTATAACCTCTACCACTATCTTCATAAGAAGAATCACACATTAGTTCAACCCTTAGACATGGCTTTGAAAGACATGCAGCTAAAGGGTGAGATTGTGGAAGCACGAAAGGCTTTCTTAAAGGCCCAAGCCGCTCAATAAGGAGCGGCTCGAAGCCGTTTATCCAAGCATAGGCTTCAAAAAACGACCTGTGTGGGAGTTCTCATTCTGTGCAAGTTCTTCAGGCGTACCAGTGCCGACAATCATTCCACCGCCAATGCCCCCTTCAGGACCTAAGTCGATTAACCAGTCGGCGGTTTTAATAACATCCAAGTTGTGTTCTATGATGACAATGGTGTTGCCGTGATCGCGCAGGCGAGTCATCACCTGTAAAAGCTGTTCAATGTCATGAAAATGTAGGCCGGTCGTGGGTTCGTCAAGGATGTAGAGTGTTTTTCCGGTATCCCTTTTAGAGAGTTCTTTTGCCAGTTTAACGCGTTGCGCCTCGCCCCCAGAGAGCGTTGTCGCAGCTTGTCCTAGCTTGACATAACTTAAACCCACATCAATCAGTGTCTGGAGTTTTCTTGCCAGAGCAGGGATAGCATCAAAGAAGTCTCTGGCGTCCTCAACGGTTAGGTCGAGGATTTCGTCAATGCCCTTACCCTTGTACTTAATTTCCAGTGTTTCGCGGTTATAGCGCTTTCCTTTACAAACATCACAGGGGACAAAGATATCTGCGAGGAAGTGCATTTCAACTTTGATCACACCGTCGCCTTGACAAGCCTCACAGCGACCACCTTTCACATTAAAGCTAAAGCGTCCTGCTTTGTACCCCCTTGAACGCGCTTCCTGTGTCCCCGCGAGTAGTTCACGCACCGTAGTGAAAATTCCTGTGTAGGTAGCAGGGTTCGAGCGTGGAGTGCGTCCTATAGGGCTTTGATTGATGTCGATAACTTTATCGAAGTGTTGTAAGCCATCGATGGTTTTGTAAGGCGCAACATCGAGCGTTGTGGCTCGGTTTAGTTCAGTCGCTGCCAAAGGATACAAGGTATTGTTGATCAGCGTAGATTTACCTGAGCCAGAGACACCCGTGACACAGGTTAAAATGCCGAAGGGGATTTCCAGTGTTACATCTTTTAGGTTATTACCAGTAGCCCCTGTAATGCGTAGTGTTTTATCTGGATCTGCCTGGTGTCTTGTCTCAGGTACCGCTATAGCACGCGTGCCGTTCAAATATTGCCCTGTCAGGGAGTTGGGGTCGGCGATAACCTCTGCCGACGTCCCGGCAGAGACGATATTGCCGCCGTGAACACCCGCCCCCGGTCCGATATCTATTACATAATCGGCCTGACGTATGGCATCTTCATCGTGTTCCACAATGATAACTGTGTTACCAAGATCTCGAAGGTGGTTCAAGGTCTGTAACAGGCGTTCGTTATCTCGTTGGTGTAATCCGATTGATGGCTCGTCTAGGATATACATGACACCAACCAGTCCTGCACCAATTTGGCTTGCAAGACGTATGCGCTGCGCCTCGCCACCGGAGAGGGTGTCTGCTTTGCGGTCCATTGACAGGTAGTCCAAGCCAACATTGACGAGGAATGACAGGCGTTGATGGATTTCGTTAACAATTTTCTCAGCTATTTTGCCCTGCTTACCTGGTAACTCAAGCGCACAGTAATACTGATAGGCTTCACCAATTGGCATTGTGACAATTTCTGGCAGTGTTTTGCCATCGACATAGACGTGTCGAGCATCGCGGCGCAGTCTTGAACCGTCGCAACTCGGACAGGCCTGCATATTTAAGTACTTAGCTAGATCCTCGCGCACCATGTCCGATTCGGTTTCTCGGTAGCGGCGCTCAAGGTTGTTTAAGACGCCCTCAAATGGGTGCATCCGCTCGATTGCATCACCGCGATCATTGACGTAGCGAAATGCCACAGATTCCTTACCTGTGCCTTTCAAAATTAGCTTTTGGTGTTTAGCGTCGAGCTTTTTAAATGGTGTGTCTATATCGAAGCCGTAGTGGTTGGCTACCGCACTGAGTTGCTGGAAATAGTACATAGTGCGTCTATCCCAGCCGCGAATGGCACCTTCAGATAGGGTCAGTGAGTCGTCTTGCACAATCTTGGCAGGGTCAAAATACTGTTTCATCCCTAGTCCATCACAGCTTGAGCATGCGCCGTGTGGGTTGTTAAACGAGAACAGGCGCGGCTCAAGTTCTTGAATGCTATGACCGCATTGCGGACAGGCAAAGCGCGCAGAAAATACAATATCGGCGGCATCACCATCCATGTATGCAATACGTGCAATACCATCCGTGAGGGCCAGCGCCGTTTCAAATGATTCTGCAAGGCGGATTTGTAAATCATCACGCACTTTGAAGCGATCGACTACGATTTCGATACTGTGCTTCTTGTTTTTATCAAGCGCCGGCGTCTCGTCCAGATCAACGACAATACCGTCAATACGTGCACGGACAAAACCTTGGCTGCGCATCTCACTGAGAGTATGTAAGTGCTCACCTTTACGGTCTTGTACTACAGGGGCGAGCATCATTAACTTGGACCCTTCAGGCAGCGCCATCACCTGGTCAACCATCTGACTTACGGTTTGTGCGGCCAGTGGCAGGTCGTGATCTGGACAGCGCGGTTCACCGGCGCGGGCATAGAGTAAACGCAGATAGTCATAGATTTCTGTGATGGTGCCGACGGTTGAGCGTGGGTTGTGGCTGGTTGACTTTTGCTCGATTGAAATGGCTGGCGACAACCCTTCGATATGATCGATATCTGGCTTTTCCATCATGGAGAGGAATTGTCTAGCATAGGTCGAGAGCGATTCAACATAGCGCCGCTGACCCTCTGCATAGAGAGTATCGAACGCTAGCGAGGATTTACCCGACCCGGATAGCCCTGTAATCACGACAAGCTTATCTCGAGGAATATCAACATCGATATTCTTTAAGTTATGGGTGCGGGCCCCGCGTACTAAGATAGTGTCCATGCTCTCTCCACTAGATTTTGCTCAGATAAAAGTCAATGCGGCATTATAGTGCAAGCGCAATACAATTACTGGTTATTTTTACAGTTATTTGCCCTGTAACTGATTGGCTTTAGGGTAATTCAAACGCGTGTATTAATTTATGTTTTTGTTACTCACGGCGGATACTTTTGTGATAACTCCTAGCCACAATTAGCTCTTCACACACAAGCGACCACTGCTGAGCCGTTCTAGGTTGTCGTCGTAGTCAAGGAGAGCGATATGTCTTTACATACTTCCACCGTCGATTATCAGATAGCACAGGGCTTCAGCCCTAATGATGAAACCGCAAGTAATCCACTGGAGCACCTGTCGGCCAAGGACAAGGAGTTATTTGAGCGCTTTGGTTGGGGGGCAACCGTAGTACCGCGGCACAATTTGATTCACTTAGGGTTTGAACACTATGTCGCCGAACAGCCACAGAGCATTGCTATTATTACTGACTGCGGCCGGCAGTGTAGTTATGCCGACTTGCAGCAGCGCATCAATTTTTTAGCTCAACACCTGCACCAGCAAGGCATTTCTGCTGGTGACAGTGTCTGTCTTTACATGCATCGCGGTATTGAGTTGGTCGCAGCGATTTTTGCTTGTTTAAAACTGGGGGCTAGCTATGTGCCACAGGATATGCAGGTCTGCCCACAGCAGCAGCGTTCAGTGATTGCCCAGGTGGTCAAAGCAAAATCTGTCTTAACGACAAGCGAATATGTCGAGATGCTTGAAAGCGACTTTCCCGGTCAGCTGCTCGCGGTAGATAGCCTTCTAGAATCTATGCCGCACAAGGTTATAGCGACGACTTTCGAAGACGTAGTGGATAGTTCAGATACCGCAGTTGTGATTTTTACCTCGGGTACCACAGGTACCCCAAACGGTGTGCAGGTAAGCCATCGCAATCTTTGTAACATCCTTCTCACATCGCCTGGTGATTTATCAATTGCGCCAGGGGATGTTGTCACTCAGTTACTCAATATCGCGTTTGATATGGCTGCCTGGGAAATTCTCGGTGCGCTTTGTAATGGCGCCACACTCTATATCCGAGGCGATGATATTCAGCGTGCAGCAGAGCAGGCAAGTGTGATCATAGCAACACCGAGCGTACTGTCGCGGATAGCTCCCGAGCGTTGTTCGCGCATTCGAGTAGTGGCTGTCGCCGGGGAGCCTTGCCCGCTACCGTTGGCACAGCGCTGGTCTTCACAGTGTACTTTTTACAACAGTTGTGGACCGACAGAAACGACGATCATCAATACAGCTGCTACATACACGCACAGCGATCCCGTCTTAAGTATTGGTGCGCCGACACCGAACAATACAGTCTATGTACTCAACGACGTGCACCAGCCGTGTGCCATAGGCGAGGTCGGTGAAATGTGGGCAGGCGGTGACTGTGTGACTAAGGGGTATATCAATAACGCGGCGCTGACCAATGAGCGCTATAGACCTGACCCATTTATTCCTGGGCGCACCATGTTTCGCACCCGTGATCTAGGACGCTGGTGCAACAATGGAGAATTAGAACACTTAGGTCGGGTCGACGATCAAGTTAAAATCCGCGGCTTTCGCGTCGAACTTGACGCGGTCTCAGCGGTGCTTGAACGCACCCAAGGATGCCATCAAGCAGTTGCACTCAAATTTAATAACCGCCATTTAGTCGCTTTTGTAAGTCCAGCGAATGTCGATATACAGTGTGCGAGGGAGAGTATTGCCAAGGCGCTCCCCTATTACTGCCAACCGTTGTTTATTTTGTCTGCTAAGAGTTTTCCACAGACCATTAGAGGTAAGTTAGATAAGCGTGCCCTGTTGCAGTGGGCCTGTCAGTACCAACGTGAGCAGGAGCTTCAGGCATGAGTAGTTCACAAGTAGAAGTAAGCCTCCCGGCACCACGTAAGGGGTTGAAATCAAAAATAAAACAGCCTCGCTATATGCATTACAATCGATTGATTGGACTGGTGTTTGCTGTCAATGCAGGCGTGCTTTTCCAAGCTTATCAGCAGGGGCAGTTTCTGAATTTGCAAGCACTGCAGTATTTCATTGCCGATATGAGCTTGTACAACTTGGTACTGGCTGTGTTGGTTCGCCAGCAATATGTGATCAATGCCTTTTTCTGGCTGGCAACTAGGGCTCCAACCAGCTGGCCGCTGACAATTCGCTGGACGCTGGGGAAGGTGTATCACTACGGAGGGTTACATAAAGGAGGTGCCATTGCAGGGACTTTGTGGTTTCTCGCTTTTGCATTGTTAGCTGGTTATATGCAGTACTTTGAACACAGTACTCTCAGTGGATTGAGCACAGGTCTTAGCTATGGGATAGCGTTCTTGCTGCTGACGATCACTGGATTTGCACATAAACAAATACGCGCCAAATACCACGATATGTTTGAGCGCTCGCACCGCTTTGGTGGCTGGTTGGCGCTGGTGTTGTTTTGGGCGTTAACGGTCAGCTTGCAAGCAGAGCGCGTAAACGGGCCATTATTGGATGGCTTAATACACAGCGCTAATTTTTGGCTCCTAACGCTGTTAAGTGCCAGTATCGCGCTACCTTGGCTGCGTTTACGACGCGTGCGCGTAGAGATTGATACTCCCTCCAACCACGTAGCGATTGCGAAGTTTGATCACGGTGTGACACCGTTTGCAGGCTCTTCTACGGCAATAAGTTTAAATCCGTTGACCGAATGGCACCACTTCGCCAATGCCCCTTCTCCCGATAGCCAAGGTTTTAGGTTGGTGATCTCACGAGCAGGTGACTGGACTGGCCGTTTTATCGATAAGCCGCCAAGTCATGTCTGGGTCAAGGGGATTTCTCAGGCGGGCGTTGCCTACATTGAGGTGCTGTTTAAAAAAGTTGTCTATGTGGCAACAGGCAGTGGCATTGGGCCGGTGCTGCCGCACCTGCTGGCGCAAAAAGTACCAATAAAGTTGATTTGGTCAACCCGCAACCCGCGCAAGACTTATGGCGATGCGTTGGTCGATGAAATACTCAGTGTGCAGCCCGATACCTTGATTTGGGACACAGATGCCAGCGGCAAGCCAAATTTAGCCGAATTGGCTTATCGTGCAAGCCGTCAGTTTGACGCTGAGGCGGTGATTTGTATTTCAAATGAAAAACTAACTTGGCAAGTCGTATGTGCAATGGAGACCCGCGGGATTCCAGCCTACGGCGCAATATGGGATTCCTGATGAAAGAAGAACTAATTACCCTGGAGCGTATAGGTCGCGTGGCGTTGCTACGGCTCAATCGTCCACAAGTGCTCAATGCATTAAATAGCACGCTTATGTTGCAGTTACTAGCCGTGGCTGAAGAGCTGGATAGCAACCCTGAGGTCGGCTGTATAGTGCTGACCGGATCAGAGCGTGCATTCGCAGCGGGTGCAGATATAAAAGAGCTCGCGCAACAGCAACACTTTGACATGTTGAACAAGGGCTTTTTTGAACCCTGGGACAGCTTTGCGGCTTTGCGCACACCTGTGATTGCAGCGGTGTCTGGCGTTGCATTAGGTGGTGGCTGTGAGTTGGCCATGATGTGTGACTTCATCTACGCCGCAGAAAATGCAGTCTTTGGGCAACCTGAGGTGAAAATAGGTGTCACACCGGGAATGGGTGGCTCGCAGCGCCTGGCGCGTGCTGTAGGTAAGGCCAAAGCGATGGAAATGGTGTTGACTGGCCGCACAATCGACGCGCGCGAAGCCGAGCGCGCTGGGCTAGTTGCCAGCGTTTTTCCAAACGAGCAACTACTTGAGCAGAGTTTACAGGCAGCCGCTGAAATTGCCAGCTACGCGAAGCCTGTCACAGTACTCGCCAAAGAGATGGTGGCACAGTCACAACAACAGGGATTACGTGAGGGTGTACTTTTTGAGCGACGTAATTACTACGCGCTCTATGGTACTGAGATCCAGCGCGAGGGAATGCAGGCGTTTTTGCAGAAACGCCCTGCAGTGTTTAATCACTAGACCAGATCATGTTATCTGTCGGTAGAAGCATGTTGTACCAATAAGTTACAGCGTCATAAAAAGCGAGGGCGATAGCCGTGGAGAATAAGCGAATACTGATCGTCGAGGACCAAACTGAGATTGCACAGCTACTGCAATTGCACTTAGGAGACCTGGGTGCAAAGGTGACTCACGTAGATGACGGCAATAGAGGGCTGCAGTTGGCGCAGAGTTGCGAGTGGGACTTGCTGATTCTCGATATTCAGTTGCCGGGCGCCTCTGGGTTGGATATTTGTCGCGCGGTACGCCGAGATCAACGCTATGTCCCCATCTTGTTGTTGACCTGCCGCTCCAGCGAGTTGGATCGAGTGCTGGGGCTGGATATTGGCGCTGACGATTATATGACAAAGCCTTTTAGTGTGATGGAGTTAATCGCCAGAGTGAAGGCGTTGTTTCGCCGTATGAGTGCCTTGCAACAAGTGTCGCCGCAAGTAGTGCAAGCACTGCGATTGGGTTCGCTGTGTATAGATTCTACACTG
This sequence comes from Pseudomonadales bacterium, assembly GCA_049613705.1. Lineage (GTDB taxonomy): Bacteria > Pseudomonadota > Gammaproteobacteria > Pseudomonadales > Balneatricaceae > Rs1. The sequence continues at coordinate 10,995 of JBMZCU010000001.1, forward strand.
CATCGTGTGACGCTAGACGGCAACGCCGTTGAGCTGACCGCGCGCGAATTTGACTTGCTGCGCTATTTTGCTGAGCACCCCGGCCGAGTCTTTAGGCGGAGTGAGTTGTTGGACAGTGTCTGGGGTTATGGCCACGAGGGGTATGAGCACACGGTGAACTCTCACATCAACCGCTTGCGCGCCAAAATTGAGCGTGACCCCAACAATCCACAAATCGTGGTGACAGTGTGGGGTGTCGGCTATAAGTTAGATGCGCAAGGGTTGGCGGCATGACTATGTTAGGAGGCGCTTACACACCAGCCAAGCGAGCAATGATGGCCACACTGAGTACGAAACTGTCACTAGCACTGATTGCAATAGTGGTGCTAGTTGGGTTAGCGGTTATGCAGGTCAGCCAAAGTTTGATGCGCGCGTACTACGAAGAGCTCACTCAAAAGCTCAATGCCAATATCGCGATGTATGTCACTGATAGTTATGCGCTGTTACAGCCTGGTGCCGATGTGCCCAACTTGAAGGTTATTGATACCTTGGCGGAGAGAGCGATGGTGATCAACCCCTTGGTAGAGGTCTATTTGCTGGATACGCGCGGGCGCATTATCGCCCCGACGGCTAGGACTGAACCACTGATGCACCAGCGCGTGCCACTGCAGCCAATACAGCAATTTATCGCGGGAGAGGTCAGTTTTCCACTGCGCAACATAGATCCTAGACATCAGGGGGTAGAGAAGGTTTTTTCAGCCTCCGCGGTACGCAGTGAAGGGCGACTGCTGGGTTACTTGTACGTGGTATTAGGTGGCCAAGTTTACGATCAATTAGAGGACAGTTTACAAAACAGCTACAGCAGGTTGCTATTACTGTTGGCGATTGCTGTGATAAGTGTTGCCGCGATTTTTGTTGGCGTGCTGGTGTTCCACTTTTTAGTTAGGCGACTCGCCTGGCTGAGCCGTCGAATGCAACGCTTTGGCAGTGAGCACTTGGCTGAGCCTGAGCACAGTGCAACTCGAGGGGCGCAGCCACGGGACGAAGTTGAATTGTTATCTCAGAGTTTTGAGGGGATGGCGCAGAAAATTGAACAGCAGTTTGCCCTCTTAGAGAAAGCAGACCACACACGGCGCGAGCTCATTAGCAGCGTATCTCACGATTTGCGAACGCCGTTGGCGACGATTCAGGGTTACTTGGAAACTCTGCTGATCAAGAATGCGCAGCTCAGTGAGGAACAGCGGCTAGCGTTTTTGCAGACTGCGATGCGCAGTTCGCGGCGCTTAGGTAAATTGATTGGCGATTTGTTTGAGCTCTCTAAACTGGAAACGGCACAGGTAAAAGTGGAAGCCGAATGCTTTTCGCTAACGGAGCTGGCCTATGACACAGTACAGGCGTTTGAGTTGCAGGCTACGGCCAAGCAAGTCGCAATCACTGTGCGTCACCCCAAAACGAGCGCCTTGGTGTGTGCCGATATCAGTTTGATTCAGCGGGTGTTTGAAAATTTAATACGCAATGCTATCTGCCACACCCCGGCGGGAGGTCAGGTATGTCTCTCGATTGAGGCTAATGCGGCGCAGGGCTTAAAGGTGAGTATTTTAGACAGTGGCTGCGGTATTGATCCCGAGTGCTTACCGCATATATTCGAGCGCTTTTACAGTGTACCAAACGCTGCCCGCAGCGACGAATCCAGCGGTTTGGGGCTGGCCATCGTAAAGCGGATTCTGGAGTTGCACCGCAGCGATATAGCCGTCACCAGCCAGCTAAATCAGGGGAGTTGTTTCTATTTCAGTTTGCCGGTGGCTGTTTGAGCTATCGCAAGATCATTTTGCCGCGTAAAAAGTAAACCCTATATATATATACAGATAAATTTTAGGTTATACTTGCCGCTTAAATTTGCATAAATCGTTCTTGGAGAGGCTCATGGCGCGCGGCATAAACAAAGTAATTTTAGTAGGTAACATCGGTGGCGACCCAGAGGCGCGCTACATGCCAAACGGTAATGCTGTGACCAACATCACGCTGGCAACCAGTGAAACTTGGAAAGACAAGCAGACCGGCCAGCAGCAAGAGCGTACAGAGTGGCACCGCATTGTGTTCTTCAACCGCCTGGGCGAAATCGCCGCAGAATACTTGCGCAAAGGTAGTAAGGTCTATGTCGAGGGCTCGCTGCGCACGCGCAAGTGGCAGGACCAGAGCGGTCAGGATCGCTACACTACTGAAATCGTCGCCAGCGATATGCAGATGTTAGATTCGCGTGGCGCAGGCGGTGATGGCGGCTTCCAGCAGGGTGGTTATCAGCAGCAGGCACCGCAGCAGAACTTCCAGCAACAGGCGCCTCAGCAGGCAGCTGCACCGCAGCAGAACTTCCAACAGCAGGCACCTCAGCAGAACTTCCAACAAAGTGCTCCTCAACAGCCTGCAGCTGCACCACAGCAAGCGCAGCCTCAAGCGGCGGCGCAGCCTGCTCCCAACTTTGACGATTTCGACGACGATATCCCGTTCTAAGGGATATTTTTTGTCACAATTTAAGCCCGCACTATAGCGGGCTTTTTTATAGCCGCGATTTTTGCCGCGTGGCAAGCCGTCGCTAATTGTGCCATTATGGCGCTACCTCGCTCGGACTATCCCTGAGCACTCAGCTAACTGATTAAATTTACGGAGTTATCCATGGCAATGTCTACTTGGAAGAAGGGATCTCTAGCAGCTGTTTTCGCAGTAGCTTCAACGCAAGTGTTGGCACAGTGCGGCACGCTTACGATTGCGGAGATGGACTGGGCGAGTGCGGGGTTTGCCGCCAATTTAGATAAAATTATCCTTGAAGAGGGTTACGGCTGTAAGGTCGAGTTGGTGCCAGGTGCTACCAATACAACCTTTGCGTCAATGGAAGCTAAAGGCCAGCCTGATGTCGCGCCTGAATTTTGGAGCAACGGTGTTGCAGTGCGCCTCAAAGAAGCGACAGCCAAAGGTGATTTAACGGTCGCTGCGCAATTGATATCGGATGCTTCAGAAGGGTGGTTTATCTCCGGTGCAATTGCGGATAAGTATCCTGAGCTAAAGACAGTAGACGACGTACTGGCCAGACCGGATCTCTTTGTGAACAAAGAAGAGCCTGGCAAGGGCGCCTTTATGGGCTGCCCGGCCGGATGGGGCTGTGGTATAGCGATCGCCAATCTTGCCAAACCCAGCGCCTATAATTTCGAAAAAGCGGGCTTTAGCATTGTAGACCCAGGCTCGTCAGCAGGGCTGGACGGTGCGATTGCCAAAGCTTCAGAGCGCGGAGAGGCTTGGTTCGGCTACTACTGGCAGCCGACACTCAATGCCAGTAAATACGGTTTGAAGAAACTGGATTTTGCAGCGGGGTTTGATCAGGCTCACTGGGATAGCTGCACCACGGTTGTCGATTGCGAAAGTCCGCAGCGCAGCAGTTGGGTGGCCTCACAAGTGAATACAGTTGTGGCCTCTAAATTTGCGGCGGAAAATCCTGAGGTGATGGGGTACTTCAACAAGCGCATCTACAGCTCAGCGCAATTGGGTGACGTACTGATTTATATGGATCAAAACCAGGCTAACGGTGAAGATGCCGCCTACTATTTCCTCGAAAATCAGCCGCAAATTTGGCAACAGTGGCTACCTGCTGATGTCGCTGAAAAGGTTAAAAAAGCACTCTAATAGTGAACGTAAGTAACCCCTGCTCGCCGCACTGGCGAGTGGGTACACATCTGTTGATGTGGAGACTTTAGATGGATTGGTCTGAATTTCCCAGTATGTCGCGCAAGGAGTTGCGCGCTTTTCGAAAGTCTATCGATGAAGCCTTTCGCGACTTTACCCGCGAGTACGGCGAGAGCTTCGAGCGTTTTTTCGACCCCCTGCTCGAGTTTTTGGTGTGGAGTGAGCAGCTTTTGCTGAATGCGCCCTGGCCACTGGTCATTCTGGTGTGCGCAGCACTGACATATCTAGCCAGCCGCAGCGTCAAACTCTCTGTGGCGGTTGTGCTGGTCTTCTTGATCATTGGCTATCTAGGGATGTGGTCCGACACCATGCGTACCTTGAGTATTATCAGTGTCTGTACTGTGGTGGCCATTGGCATTGGTATCCCGTTAGGTGTGGCTATGGCGCGCTCTAACAGGGTGCAAAGCATCGTGACTCCAGTGCTCGATGTGATGCAGACCATGCCCAGCTTTGTCTATTTAATACCTGTGGTGATGCTGCTGGGTATAGGTAAAGTGCCGGGGCTTATCGCGGTCATTATCTATGCACTACCGCCAATCGTACGCTTGACTAATCTCGGGATTCGCCAGGTGGATGCCAGTGTCGTTGAAGCAGCAGAAGCGTTTGGTGCAACACCTTGGCAAAAGTTGAAAACCGTGCAGTTTCCACTGGCGCTACCCTCTATATTCGCAGGTGTTAACCAGACGATTATGATGTCCCTCTCTATGGTCGTTATCGCTTCAATGATAGGGGTTAAAGGCTTGGGTCAGCCGGTGTTGCAGGCAATTACCAATCAGTACTTTTCAATGGGAATGCTCAATGGCTTCGCCATTGTAGCGATTGCCATTATTTTTGACCGGGTCTCACAGCACTACGGATTTAGAGTGCAAAAGCACAGAGGCGAGGTGGGCAATGGCTGAGGGCTCGTCTACAAAGATTGAGATTCGCAGTCTATCAAAGATCTTTGGTGTGCCGAGTAAGCGCGCGCAAGGGTTGTTAGACAGCGGGAAAGGCAGAGAGCGTTTGTTGGCGGAAGACGGTCATTTGCTGGCTCTTGATCGTATTGATATGTCGCTCGAAGAAAAGTCGATCGAGGTTATCATGGGACTTTCTGGTTCTGGAAAGTCGACCTTAGTTCGCCATATCAATCGCTTGATAGAGCCCTCGCAAGGGCAAGTGTTGATCGATGGGCACGATGTCGCACGGATGAGTGGTAAGCAGTTGCGCCAGTTGCGCCAACAGCGCACGGCAATGGTTTTTCAGAACTTTGCACTTCTGCCACATTACACAGTACTTGAGAATATCGGCTACGGCTTGCAATTACAGGGGTACACTAAATCGCAGTGGCGTAAAACCGCAATGTACTGGGCTGAAAGAGTGGGTTTATCCGGCTTTGAAAAGCGTTACCCCGCACAGCTGTCCGGTGGTATGCAGCAGCGAGTAGGGCTCGCCAGAGCGCTGGCTTGCGATACAGATATACTGCTGATGGACGAGGCATTTTCAGCGCTAGACCCATTGATTCGCTCGGACATGCAAGATATTTTGCTAGAGCTGCAGCGCGAGTTGAAGAAAACCATTGTTTTTATCACACACGACTTAGATGAAGCCCTTAAAATTGGCAACAGTATCGCCATTTTAAACCAAGGTAAGTTGATTCAGCATGGCAGCGCACAGCAGATATTACTCTCACCGGCGGATGAGTATGTGGCGCGTTTTGTCGCCGATGTGAACCGCACGAGTGTGCTGTTGGCTAAATCCATCATGGGAGCGCCTGAAACGCTGGCTGCAAACAGTGCTACCGTCGAGGTGCGTACCGATGACACCTTAAAACAGGTACTGCACACTATGTTGTCCGCAGATGTTTACGATGCGGTCGTCAAGGATGATCATGGGCGCGCTGTTGGACATATAGACTCGGACATGGTCGCTGAAGTGGTTAACGCGTGATTGTGATTAGGCCAGAGCTGATAGAGCGTGACTAATTACAAGCTAGGTATATCAATAACAAGTGGTGCACCCACAGTTGAAAACAGGAATTGCAAATAGATGGTAGAGTGGCGCGCTGAAAAGCCGATAAAAATTTTGGTTACAGGTCCAAAAGAGCAAGTGGGAAAGGCGCTACTTGCACGTGATAATTCAGATGGAGTGTTCCAGGTAATTGCCGCTCATTCAAGTGCACCCAATCTGCGCGATAGCCAAGCGGTTGCCGAAGTCATTGAGCAGAGTAATCCCGACTTTGTGGTTAACACACTAGGTTATAACTCGGTAATGGTCAGTGAGCAAAAGGTTGATCTTTGCTATTTGCTTAATCGCGATTTTGTCGCCACCCTCGCTGAGGTGTGTAGTGAGAAAGATATTCCTATCATTCACCTCTCTAGCGACCATGTTTTCGACGGACACTATGCCAGTGGCTACGCGGAAGATGACGAAGTAAAACCGCTGGGTATCTTTGGTAAGAGTAAGTGGCAGGGTGAGCAGTTATTGCGACAAAAGTGGCATAAAAGTTTGATCTTACGCGTTAGTTGGCTATTTTCTGCGTGGGGGGAGAACTTCCTCACAAACTCATTGCAACAGGCGCGCACTTGTCGTTCGATAACGGCGGCGGATGATCGCTGGGGCTGCCCAACATCGGCGGCTGATATTGCCAGAGTGGTCTTTGCAATCATTCGACAGCTCAACGATGGAGCGCAAACATGGCACACATATCACTACTGTGGCGCAGAGGTCACTACGCGCTTTAAGTTTCTCGAGGCAATTTACGAGAAAGCTAAACAGCACGAACAGCTGCGTACCCAAGAGCTGATCAGCGTTCCGCGCAGTGAGCTTTACGCAGATGCCGAGCGCCCTGCTTCATCGGTGCTCAACTGTAAAAAGCTGCTCAATGATTTTGGTATTCAACAGCGCCCTTGGCGAGTAGAGCTTAACGATGTGATGAACAGTATTTACGCCATCGACTAGCAATGGCGTAGATATCATCTACAGCAGTGTTTTAGAAGAAAATCGCGCTTTTTGAGACGGCAACAGCCCCCATGTAGCCGATACAGCTGAGTGAGAGTGCGGCAAATACCAAACGCAATACTAGTGGCTTTTGGCCTTTCAGTGCCAGTGTGGCAAAGCCGATGTAACCGAGCAGAGCGATCACTTTTGCGGTCAGCCATGTGTTGACGAAGGGGTATTGCTGCAGCAGTGACATCAAGTAAAAGGCACTCAGCAACAGAAAGGTATCGATAATGTGAGGAGATACCCGCGCCCACTTTTTATCCAGCCAGCTGGCCCCTGCACAGCGTGCAATGATTCGAACAAGCAAGAAGAGTACGCTGATAGCAATCAGAGTCAGGTGAGTGTGCTTGGCAATTAAATACATAGTGTGACGGTTCTCTGTAGTGTTGTTGATATTGATGCGCAGATTTTACCCGCTTTTAGAGGTAAACTCTCCCCGCTCGATAAATATCTAGCATTCGCCGTGTAAATACGCAGTGAATTGCTTTATCGGGCGCTTACCTAGCCTGTTAGCGAGAAGATCATGAATCACACAAAGAACGCTCTACCGCCGTTAATTCCCGTTGCCGAAGCTTTGACTCGTCTACTTGAAGATGTCCGCGCAACGCCGTCTTTTGAGACTGTGCCGCTATACAGCGCCGTTAATCGTATTTTGGCAGAGGCGTGCTGCTCCTCGGTTGATGTGCCGCCACAGGATAACAGCAGCATGGATGGCTACGCATTGCACAGCGACAGTGTGAAAGATCTATCGACAGCGCTGGTTGTTTCACAGCGCATAACTGCAGGTACCGCACCACAGCCTCTACAAGAGGGTACGGCTGCGAGAATTTTTACCGGCGCAGAGGTTCCGGTGGGGGCCAACGCTGTCGTCATGCAAGAGCAAGCTGTTGAAGAAGATGGGCGAGTGCGTTTTGAAAAGCCGGTCAGTGCGCGGCAAAACATTCGCCCGCGCGGGCAGGATATCCAAGCGCAGGCGCAGTTGTTTACGCCCGGCAAGCTATTGCAAGCTGCTGATTTGGGGGTGTTAGCGAGTGCAGGTCTGGCCAGTGTGAGCGTTTATCGCCCGCTGAAAGTGGCGATTCTATCAACAGGGGATGAGCTGGTTGAGCCTGGGGATGAAATTTTGCCGGGGCAGATATACAACTCCAATCGGGCAGTACTGACTGCGCTGGTTGGCCAGTTAGGCATGGAGCTAGTGGACTTAGGCCGTGTGGCCGATACTTTTGAGGCAACAAAAGCTGCGTTGGCGCGTGCCGCAGAACAGGCGGATTTAGTGATCAGCACCGGTGGTGTGTCAGTGGGTGAGGAAGATCACATTAAAAGCGCGGTTGAGGCACTCGGAGCGCTTAATTTATGGCGGATTAAACTCAAGCCGGGCAAGCCGCTAGCTTACGGCCGGGTAGGAGACGTTCCCTTCTTTGGATTGCCAGGTAACCCGGCCTCTGCGCTGATCACTTTTTGTCTGTTCGCTAAGCCTTATTTGATGAAGTTACAGGGCGCAGAGGTGATCGAGCCAATGCGCTTTAAAGTTGAGGCTGATTTTGAGCATCGCCGCGCCGGCGCACGCGAAGAGTATATGCGTGGTATTTACAGCCAGGGTAAAGTGCGGGTGTTTAGCAACCAGAGCTCGGGAATGCTCTCCACGGCGAGTCGAGCCAATGGTTTGATTGTTATTGCGCCCGATGCGGTAATAGCGCGCGGAGAAAGTGTGGACTTTATTCCATTCAGCGAGCTTATTGCGCGTTAACGGTGCACATCTAAGGTGCAACAAGGTAGAATGAGCAGCTTTATATTCAGCTTAGGTAATAGCACCTGTGACAGTCGATCAAGATCCATATAGCGATATTCGCCCTTATAAAGACACAGAGGTGCCTAAGGTACTCAATGATCTTTTGCACAACGAAGAGTTGATAGGGGCGCTATGTCAGTATCGTATGCCTAAGCTTTATCGCTGGTTACCGGGTATTACAAGGCACATAGTGCGCATTGGCATGGCACGGCAATTTGGTGAGATTGAGTCTGTGCGTGACTTTCAAATGATGATTGCAGGCTACATGGAGAAAATGATCAGCCGCTCGACATCGAAAGTCAGTTGCAGTGGTGTTGAGCATATAGATCCTGACAGCGCCTACCTGTTTATCTCGAACCACCGAGATATCGCGATGGACCCAGCCTTTGTCAACTGGATGCTCTATCACCAAGATATACCGACCCTGCGTATTGCCATTGGCGATAACCTACTGACGAAAGACTATGTATCAGATTTGATGCGTCTGAATAAAAGCTTCATTGTCAGGCGTTCTGCGAAGGCGCCGCGTGAGATGATGGCGGCGTTGACAAAACTATCCAGCTATATCGATTACAGTATTCAAGACGATTGCAATATCTGGATTGCACAGCGCGAGGGTCGTGCTAAAGATGGCAATGATGCCACTGATCCAGCACTGCTTAAAATGCTTTATATGTCTCAGCGCAAAGAGCGTAGTTTTGCGCAGGCGGTAAAACGTTTAAAGATAGTGCCTGTCTCTATTTCCTATCAATACGATCCCTGCGATTGTCAAAAGGCGCGAGAGCTTGCGATCAAAGCACAAGGATTGGATTACCAAAAGACTCAGCACGAAGACGTTGAGAGTATCGTTGCGGGGATAACCGGCTTTAAAGGGCGTGTTCATGTGCACTTTGGCGATGAGATTACTGATGATATCGAGACGCCAGAAGCGCTAGCTCAGGAAATTGACCGTCAAATTCGCGCCAACTATCAATTGCACGATTCGAACTTGATTGCCGCAGGTGAACACGATGATATCGACAGTGCCATCGTACAAGAGTTTGAGGCGCGCTTTGCCCAGTTGAGTGATGCCGAGCGCGACATCGCCTATAAGATGTATGCAAATCCCGTACATAACCAGCGCAGTGCTCAGAGCGCTGTTGCGGTTACACAATAGAACGAATTAGAGCGCTGGCTCTACCATAGCGGAGAAGAGAATGTCCGGATTAACTCACCTCGATGCGCAGGGTAATGCGCAGATGGTCGATGTGTCTGAAAAATCGGTGACCCACCGTGTTGCTACAGCGTACGCAGAAATCCACATGCTGCCTGAGACGCTATCGATGATTGCCGGTGGCACCCATAAAAAAGGTGATGTATTGGCTGTTGCGCGGGTTGCCGGGATTATGGCGGCAAAGAAAACCAGTGATTTGATCCCTATGTGTCATCCACTGATGCTGGCCAAGGTGAACATTGAATTAGATTTAGATACTGAGCGCAGCTTGGTAGCTGTCACCGCAACGTGTAAGTTGGCCGGACAGACCGGGGTCGAAATGGAAGCGCTGACCGCCGCGAGCGTCAGTGCGCTGACAATATACGATATGTGTAAAGCGGTAGATAAGGGTATGCAAGTGCAGAACCTTAAGTTACTGGAAAAGCTTGGCGGTAAGAGCGGGCACTGGAAGGCGGAGGGGTAAATGTTAAAGCTGGTCTATTTTGCGAGTATTCGCGAGCGTTTGGGGCTGGGTGATGAGCAGATTGAGCACCCTGAAGGCGTGAGCAGTGTGGCGGACTTGATTACTTGGTTAGCTCAGCAGCGTGAAGCTCAATGGGGTGAAACCCTGGCCGATGAAAGTACTTTGATAGCGCTTAATCAGGAAATGGTTGGGCGCGATGCCGCGCTCAGTGACGGTGATGAGGTTGCGTTTTTTCCCCCGGTCACGGGTGGTTGAGGAAAGTTATGTCTCAAGTAGTTAACTTTGTGCGCGCGCTGCTCTACTACGGCGCGTTTTATCCAGCAACAATCATTTATAGTTTGCTGTGTCTGTGTATTGCTAAATGGCTGCCCTTCGAGCCGCGTTTTCGCTTCGTAACGACGCTCAACTTCTTCTATATCTTTTGGTTGCGGGTGTGCTGTGGGGTCAAAGTGGACATCCAAGGGCGTGAGAACCTGCCTGCACAGGGCGCTTATGTAGCCATCGCGAATCACCAGAGTGAGTGGGAGACTATCTACTTCCAAACGTTGATCAGGCCACAGTGTATTGTGTTGAAACAAGAGCTGTTGAAGATCCCTTTCTTTGGCTGGGCGCTGGCACTGTTGGATCCAATTGCGATTGATAGAAGTCAGCGCCGCGGTGCATTAAAGCAGCTATTAGGGCAGGGTAAGGATCGCCTTGAAAAGGGGATTCCGGTGATTATCTTCCCTCAGGGGACGCGCCTGCCCGCAGGTGAATTCGGTAAGTTTAACAAGGGTGGCGCTATGTTGGCCGCCAGTGCCGAAGTGCCTTTGGTGCCTATGGTGCACAACGCTGGGCTTTTTTGGCCGGGCAAATCCTTTCTCAAAAAGCCGGGTACGATTACATTGCGCATTGGTAAACCGGTTGCGAGTGTTGAGCGCTCTGTCGATGAGATACACACAGAGAGTGTCGATTGGATGAAGGCGCAAATGACTGAGCTAGACGCGCGCTAGAGGTATCTGTGTCACTGAGTAGACTGGAAATCGTCAACCGAATCACGAAAAGCTTTCCAGGTGTAGAGCTGATTTATCTGTTTGGTTCGCGCGCTAAGCGAGAGGCGTCAGAGAACAGTGATTGGGATTTGGCGATCTTAAGTCGCGTGCCGATTGATAATTTTGCACGTTGGGAGTGTGCTCAAGCTCTGGCTGTTGAACTGGCTCAGGATGTTGATTTGGTCGATCTCTCCAATGCATCGACTGTGTTGCAGCAGCAGGTTGTTGACTCTGGTGAGTTGCTCTATGGTGAACGTGAGCGCGAGGAGTATTTTGCCGTTACTGTTATGTCTATGTATCAACACCTACAAGAGCAGCGTGCTACGCTAGTTGAAGCTTTTGTCGAGGAGGTCAGGCGAGATGGCGAGTGATATAGTGCTCAATAAAGTGGCCACAATTAAACGCTGCATTGGTCGAATTCGTGAAGTCTACGCCGACGATGAAGCTCAGTTCCGTACAGATTACACGCGCCAGGACTCGGTGTTGCTCAACCTTCAGCGCTGTTGTGAGGCGAGCATAGATATTGCAAACGTCATCATTCGCCGCGAAGGTTTGGGTTTGCCGCAGTCTGCAAGAGATAGCTTCGAGCTGCTCAGCACACGCGATTATCTAAGCCCTTCTATCGCACTACAGATGCAGAAAATGGTGGGGCTGCGAAACGTCGCAGTACACGATTATCAAAAACTAAACCTCGATATAGTGATAGCTGTCGTCGAGCGTCATTTAAAGGATTTTGAGCGCTTTTGCTCTGTCGCGATTGATGCCTAAAAGTATTGTCCTGCGCTGAGCTACCTTCTGAACGACCTTTACTTTCTTTAGCGCACAAAAAAGCCTCAATTGAGGCTTTTTTACATTTAGCGCTGGCGGATCTTTAGATCTTTTGGAATACCAGTGTAGAGTTAGTGCCGCCAAAGCCGAAGCTGTTTGACATCACGCGCTCGAGCTTGACGCCATCAAGGCGCTCGCGAACGATGGGTAGCTCAGCCGCTTCAGGGTCAATCTCTTCGATGTTTGCAGAAGCGCAGATGAAGTCGTTCTGCTGCATAAGGAGGCAGTAAATCGCTTCTTGAACACCTGTGGCGCCAAGCGAGTGGCCCGTGAGTGACTTAGTAGAGCTCACTGGTGGCATTTTGTCAGCGAAGGTGGCTTTCATTGCTTTGAGCTCTTGAACATCCCCTGCAGGTGTCGATGTGCCGTGTGAGTTGATGTAATCAATGTCACCTTCGACAGTGCTCATGGCTTGTTGCATGCAGCGTACAGCGCCTTCGCCAGAAGGAGCTACCATGTCGTAGCCATCAGAAGTTGCGCCGTAGCCGACGAGCTCTGCATAAATCTTAGCGCCGCGCGCAACAGCGTGTTCGTACTCTTCAAGTACTAGCATGCCGCCACCGCCGGCGATGACGAAGCCATCGCGGTTGGCATCGTAAGCGCGTGAAGCGTTTTCTGGGGTTTCGTTGTATTTAGTAGACAGGGCGCCCATGGCGTCAAACATAACGCTTAGCGACCAGTGGAGTTCTTCACCGCCGCCGGCGAAGACAATGTCTTGCTTACCGAGCTGAATTTGCTCCATCGCGCTGCCGATACAGTGCGCGCTGGTGGCACAGGCAGATGTGATTGAGTAATTGACGCCTTTGATCTTGAAAGGTGTTGCAAGACAGGCGGAAACGGTACTGCCCATCGTGCGCGTGACGCGGTATGGGCCGACGCGGCGGACACCTTTGTCGCGCAAGATGTCAGCAGTTTCGACGATGTCGGCAGATGATGCGCCACCAGAGCCGGCGATGAGTCCTGTGCGAACATTGGAAACTTGCTCTTCGCTGAGACCTGCATCGGCGATGGCCTGCTCCATAGAGATATAAGCATAGGCTGCTGCATTGCCCATAAAGCGTAGCAATTTACGGTCAATTTTGTCGGCGATGTCTAGGTCATCGACGCTACCTGCGACGTGGCTGCGAAAGCCCATGTCTTTGTATTCTTGCTGGAATTTAATTCCAGACTTACCCTCTTTAAGGGCGTCGATGACGGTGTCTTTATCTGTACCTAGGCAAGATACAATTCCCATTCCTGTGACGACGACGCGTTTCATTGGGGAACTCCTTATTGTGTTGGTATAAAAAACCGCCGCACCCTATGGGTTGCAGCGGTAATTCGAATTAGAAATCTTCAGTAGAAGTGAATAGGCCGACTTTGAGATCTTTGGCGCTGTAAATCTCTTTACCGTCGACAGACATAGAGGCGTCGGCGATGCCCATGACCAGCTTGCGCTCGATGAGGCGTTTGACTTGGATGTGATAGGTGACTTTCTTGGCGCTTGGCAGGACTTGGCCGAAAAACTTAACCTCTCCTGCGCCTAGCGCGCGACCGCGTCCAGGGTTGCCCTTCCAGCCGAGGAAGAAGCCGACGAGCTGCCACATGGCGTCTAGTCCTAAGCAGCCTGGCATCACAGGGTCTGTGGGAAAATGGCAGTCGAAAAACCAGAGGTCTGGATTGATGTCTAGCTCTGCGATGATTTCGCCTTTGCCAAACTCTCCACCGTCAGCGGTAATAGTTGTGATGCGATCCATCATCAGCATGTTGCCGACGGGAAGACGGGCATTGCCCAGTCCAAACATTTCGCCATTGCCGCAGCTGAGCAGCTCATCGCGATTAAACGAAGAAGGTCTAGTCATGTGAAAAAGTGTACTCATCTTATGAATTATCGAGCGATTATACCCAAGCTAATTTGATTAGGCACGGATTAGCCACGATAAAACCGGGCTTTTGCACAATTAATCGGCAATTTTGAGGAATTATCAGAACGAAATTTAAGTTTTTCCGCCAAGGGCTGGGGCCGCAGCCCCAGAGGATTTAAGCTTTGCGTTTGACAGCTAAGTGAGCGAGTGTGATGAGCGTGTCTTTGAAACTTGATTCTGGCAGAGCATGCAGTGCATCGATAGCCAGTTGAGATTGCTCAAGGGCGCGCTGCTGAGCGTAGTCAATCGCGCCGGTGTCGTGAATGGCTTCCAGAACAGGGGTGAGATCTTCCAGCCCGCCTTCGCGAATAGCCTTGCGGATGAGTTTGCGAGCGTCGGGTTGCGCTTCTTTCATTGCCTGGATCAGCGGCAGTGTCGCTTTGCCTTCAGCGAGGTCATCACCGGTGTTCTTGCCCATTTCATCGGCGCTGCTGAGGTAGTCCATGACATCGTCTACCAGCTGGAACGCGATACCAAGGTGTCGACCGTAGAGGCGAAGGGCTTCTTGTTCAGCACTGCTAGCACCTGCGAGAATGCCGCCGACTTGGGTGGCTGCCTCAAACAGCATGGCTGTTTTGCCGATGATAACTTTCATGTAGTCGTCTTCGCTGAGGTCGGGGTTGCGAGCATTTAATAGCTGCAGAACTTCGCCCTCGGCGATGACGTTTGTGGCATTAGATATGACTTGCATGATCTGCATGTCGCCGATGTCGACCATGATTTGAAAGGCGCGTGAATAGAGGAAGTCCCCCACTAATACGCTCGGCGCATTGCCCCACTTGGCATTGGCAGTGTCCTTGCCGCGGCGCAAATCAGAGTTGTCGACAACGTCATCGTGCAGCAGTGTCGCAGTGTGGATAAATTCGATCACCGCGGCGAGTTCGATGTGTTTTTCGCCACTGTAGTGGCAGGCATTACTCGCAAGTAAAACTAAGAGCGGACGGAATCGCTTGCCACCACTTTGAACTATATAGTGGCCAATTTTTTCAACCAGTGGGACGTTGGATCCTAAGTGGTTGATGATAAAGTCATTTACGGCTTCAAACTGAGGTTCGATCAGCGGGTTTAGCTGGTGTGGCTGCATAGTCTTTTTCGTCGATTTCAAGAGTTAGGCAATGCTAGGGGGTGGCACTAAATCTGTCAAGCCGATGGGTGCTGCGATCTGGTGTGTAATTGGTTGGAAATTGCGCATTATTTGCTTGTGATTAGCAGTGCTTTACTATAGAATCCTGCGCCCTAAGCTTATCCACCATTTAGCTCCCTGTTATATGGCGTGCCATTAGAAGCAGGTTTTCTTTTCAGTAGCCGGATAAGCGTAAATTGGAGATAAACATGTTTGCAGTTATTGTAAGCGGCGGTAAGCAATACCGTGTAGAAGAAGGCCACACTCTACGTCTAGAGAAGTTGGCAGTAGAAGCTGGTTCTAGCATCGATTTCGACCGTGTTCTCATGGTTGGCAATGGCGACGACGTTAAAGTTGGTGAGCCAGTTGTTAGCGGTGCTAAAGTTTCTGCAGAAGTAGTAAGCCACGGTCGCGGTGAAAAGGTATCTATTATCAAGTTCCGTCGTCGTAAGCACTCAATGAAGCGTCAGGGTCACCGTCAGTGGTACACTGAAGTAAAAATCACAGGCATCAGCGCTTAAGCTGATCTAGTTGGAGATAACTCATGGCTCATAAGAAAGCTGGTGGTTCTACTCGTAACGGTCGCGACTCGAACGCAAAACGTCTAGGTGTTAAGCGTTTCGGTGGTCAAGTTGTGACTGCAGGCAGCATCATCGTACGTCAGCGCGGTACTAAGTTCCACGCTGGTACTAACGTAGGTTGCGGCAAGGATCACACGTTGTTTGCCAAAGCAGATGGCGTTGTTAAATTTGAAGTTAAAGGCCCGAAAAACCGTAAGTACATCACCATCGTACCTGCATAATTAGGCGTTTTAACAGAGAAAAGCCCCGCAGAGCGGGGCTTTTTTTTTGTGTGTTGATATTATTGTCTAGCTGTTCTGGTGTGTCGCATCTGGGTTTGAGCGGTTCAATCGGATCGACTTGTGGATAAGTCTGTTAGGTGTTTGCAGTTGATTGCGAGTCAATGCAAGTGCGAATACCGTCACGGCCGCCGAGGCGGCAATTCCCGTTAAGATAGCGGGTGTATTTTGGGGGATAGGAAATGAAGTTTGTAGATGAGGCAACGATTGTTGTCGAAGCGGGTAAGGGCGGCAATGGCTGCATGAGTTTTCGCCGCGAGAAATATATACCCAAAGGTGGGCCGGACGGTGGTGATGGCGGAGATGGTGGTTCTATTTTTGTCGAGGCCGATGCGGGGCTCAATACCTTGATCGACTATCGCTATAAGCGGATTTACAAAGGTAAGACTGGCCAAGATGGGCAGGGGCGTAACTGCACTGGGGCCAAAGGTGATGATATTGTGCTTAAGTTGCCAGTAGGTACAACGGTCGTCGATGTGGACACTGATGAGGTGTTGGCAGATTTAGTTGAGGTTGGGCAAATTGAAAAGATTGCTCAGGGTGGTTTTCACGGCCTGGGTAATACACGTTACAAAAGCAGTGTTAATCGTGCTCCGCGCCAAACGTCTGACGGATCGATGGGTGAGTACCGCAATGTTAAGCTCGAGCTTAAAGTATTGGCGGATGTAGGTTTGCTGGGGTTGCCAAACGCTGGAAAGTCAACGTTTGTGCGCTCGGTGTCAGCGGCGACGCCAAAAGTTGCGAATTACCCTTTTACAACTCTAGTGCCTAGCTTAGGTGTAGTGCGCACTGAGGCAAATCGCAGTTTTGTGGTTGCAGATATTCCGGGGATTATCGAAGGGGCGGCTGAGGGTGCTGGTTTAGGGATTCAGTTTCTCAAGCACTTGGCGCGCAACCGGGTGCTGTTGCACGTTGTTGATATGGCGCCTTGGGATGAGCAAACAGCAGCTGAGGCGGCCGTGGTGGCTGTTAATGAGCTTGAAAAATTTAGCCCGACACTTGCTGATCAGCCGCGTTGGCTGGTGTTAAATAAAGTGGATATGGTGCCACCAGAAGAGCTGGATCAGCGCTGTCAGGATGTGGTGGATGCGCTTTCCTGGCAGGGGCCTGTCTACCGTATATCGGCCTTGCAGAAGCAGGGTGTTAAAGTGTTGACCGGTGCGCTGCAGGATTTCTTGGATCAGCGTGCGCAAGCGATTCAGGAAGATCCGCAGTTGCTTGAGCAAGAGGCTCAAGTGCGTGCTCAGGTAGATGCTGAGGCTCGGATGCGTATCGAGGAGTTACGCGCGCAGCTCAAGGCGCAGCGCCAGGCAGATAAGGATGGTCAAGATGATGGTTTTGACGACGATGATTATGATGTTGAAGTTGAATATGTCAGTGAGTGAGGGTTACGGTGTTAGATAGTCGAGCCGGTTTGCAAACAGCTAAGCGTTGGGTGGTAAAGATTGGAAGTGCGCTGCTGACCAATGATGGCAAAGGGTTAGACCACGCGCGCATTGCGCGCTGGGTTGATCAATTGGCGGCTCTGCGAGTGCAGGGTGTGGAGGTTGTTCTTGTCTCCTCTGGTTCCATTGCCGAGGGTATGACGCGTCTGGGTTGGGAAAGTCGTCCCGCTGAGGTCTACCGCCAGCAAGCGGCGGCGGCGATAGGTCAAATGGGGCTTGTGCAGGTGTACGAGGTGAATTTTAAGCGCCACGGTATGCATACTGCGCAGATCCTTTTAACGCATGATGACCTTTCAGACCGCAAGCGTTATCTCAATGCGCGAGGTACCTTGAATACGCTCTTAGAGCTTGGGGCGGTGCCTGTTATCAATGAGAATGATACGGTTATCACGGATGAGATTAAGTTTGGTGACAATGATACCTTGGCGGCGTTGGTGGCTAATCTGATTGAGGCAGAGGCTGTGGTGCTGCTGACGGATCAGTTGGGGCTGTTCTCCGCAGATCCGCGCACCAATCCTGATGCGAGTTTGATCTCGCAGGCGATGGCGGATGATCCGATGATCTCTGAGGTGGCTGGTGATGGAGGTGCTTTGGGTCGTGGGGGGATGGCGACTAAAGTGCGTGCAGCTAGGTTGGCGGCGCGCTCTGGAGCGGTGACGGTTATAGCCAGTGGGCGAGTCGAGGATGTGTTGCCAAAAATCCGCGCAGGTGAAGGGGTGGGTACACTGATTTGCCCTGCTAGTTCGCCGATGGCGGCTAGGAAGCAGTGGTTGGCCGGTCATTTGCAGGTGCGTGGGAAGTTGGTGCTTGATCCCGGCGCAGTTCGAGCGCTAGTGCAAGGTGGAAAGAGTATCTTGCCGGCAGGGGTTAAAGCGACATCGGGTCTTTTCTCGCGTGGAGAGATGGTATCGCTGGTGGATGAAAATTACGTCGAATTGGCGCGTGGGTTGGTAAATTACAATTCTAGTGATGTTGCTAGGGTCTTGGGATTGTCCAGTGCTCAAATTGAGTCGGCAATTGGTTTTGTCAACGAAGATGAGTTGGTGCACCGAGACAACTTAGTGCTGGTGTAGAGTGTAACGGGCATAAAAAAACCGGTTTAAAACCGGTTTTTTTATGGGTGCTAGGATTAAGCGAGTGCTTTGATCTTAGCGTTTAGTCTGCTCTTAATGCGGGCAATCTTGTTTTTAGGGAAGATGCCTTTGTTAACAGATGAATCCATCAGTGGCTGAGCAACTTTTAGTGCTTCAGCAGATGCTGCTTTGTCGCCGCTTTCAATAGCTGCTACAACTTTCTTCATGTACGTGCGAACCATGGAGCGGAGGCTAGCGTTGTGTTGACGACGCTTTTCCGCCTGACGGGCACGTTTTTTAGATCCTGCGGAGTTCGCCATGATCCTGCTCCTATATAGGTAGTAGTCGACTGACCGAAGTGGTTAGCCTTAATTTGAGACGCGAGATTATTCAGTTTTCTGGCGCGCTTGTCAATAAAAACGAGATATTTTATGGCACAGCGAGTAATATTCCGGTTTCTGAAATCGAGAGAGAGTAAAAAGTGAGCGATAACCGGCCATTGCAGCACGAAGACGGCAGCGATCCAACTCGGGCTAAGTCATCCGGCCTGCTGCGTTCAAGCTTGATCGTGGGCATGATGACGATGCTCTCTAGAGTGCTTGGTTTAGTGCGCGATGTTGTCGTGGCAAATTATTTTGGAGCATCCGGCAGCGCAGATGCTTTTTTCGTTGCTTTTAAAATCCCCAATTTTCTGCGTCGCTTGTTTGCAGAGGGGGCATTTGCGCAGGCGTTTGTGCCGGTGTTGAGTGAATATCGTACGCAGCGCGATCACGATGCTGTGCGTCGTTTAGTCAACCGTGTGGCAGGTACGTTAGGTGCAGTGCTGCTGTTGGTGACTGTGTTGGCTATCTTGGCGGTCAAGCCCTTGACGGCGCTCTTTGCACCTGGTTTTTATTTAGAGGCGCAAGAGAAGTTTGAGCTGGCATCCTCAATGCTTGCTATCACATTTCCCTATTTGATGTTGATTTCACTGACGGCGTTCGCCGGTGCGATTCTAAACAGTTATGAGCGTTTTGTTGTTCCCGCTTTTACTCCGGTGTTGCTCAATGTGTGCTTGATTGGTGCGGCTGTGGGCTTGAGTCCCTACTTTGCGCAGCCTATTGTTGCGCTCGCCTGGGGGGTGTTGCTTGCCGGGGCGGTACAGCTGCTGTTTCAGCTGCCCTTTCTGATGCGGATTAAGTTGTTGCCCGTGCCGATTGTCGACTGGAATGATGAAGGGGTGCGGCGCATTTTGAAACTAATGGTGCCGGCGCTATTTGGTGTGTCAGTGGCGCAAATCAACTTGCTACTTGATACTGTACTCGCCTCTTTCTTGCAAACGGGCAGTGTCTCTTGGCTGTATTACTCAGACAGATTGGTGGAGTTGCCGCTTGGCGTGTTTGCGATTGCAATTTCCACGGTTATTCTGCCGAGCCTGTCGCGCAAAAGTGCTGCGGATTCGATGCAGAGTTTTGCACGCACCCTCGATTGGTCGCTGCGCATGATACTGCTAATTGGCTTTCCCAGTGCGATTGCGCTGTTTATGCTGGCTGAGCCCTTGCTGGTGACGCTTTTTGGCTATGGCAATATGACCGAACGAGATGTGTATATGGCAGGTGCTAGTCTGCGCGCCTACGCCAGCGGGTTGTTGGCCTTTATGCTGATCAAGGTGCTGGCGCCAGGCTACTTTTCGCGTCAGGATATGAAAACGCCGGTGAAAATCGCGGTGCAGGCGATGCTGGCCAATATGGTGTTTAACCTGTTATTGATCGGTCCGCTGGATCACGTGGGGCTTGCTTTGGCAACGGCGATGTCGGCATTTTTGAATGCGGGGCTGCTGTTGCGCGGTTTGTTGCAGGCCGGGGTGCTGACCTGGCAACCGGGTTGGGCGGCTTTTGCGCTACGCTTGAGCGCGGCCTGTGTGGCGCTGGTGGCGATTGTCGTTTACCTGGCTGTCCCATTGCAGCAGTGGTTTGAGTGGGGTGTGATGCAGCGCGTATGGCAAATTGCGCTTTTGGTCGTGTGTGGTGTGGGCGGATTTGGCGCGACGCTGTTGCTGTCAGGGCTGCGTAAAAGGCATCTCAAAGCGCCGTTGTAAGGCTGCTTTGCGCGGTTGTCACACGCAGATTTAAATTGTGTTTATTCTAGCTGCGCTTGTACCAGTTGCAGGGTAGATAAGCTATAATCTTGCCCTTTTGTTGCCAGTGTTTACACCCTGATGGAATTAATTCGCGGAATACACAATTTGCGCTCCGAGCACCATGGCTGTGTTGCGACTATCGGTAAGTTTGACGGTGTTCATTTAGGGCACGTTGCAATACTTAAACAGTTAGGTGAGCGCGCTGCAGCGATGAGGTTGCCAGCGTTGGTGATTTTGTTTGAGCCACACCCTGGAGAGTATTTTCAGCAGGAGCGGGCGCCGGCGCGCATAAATTCCCTCGTAGACAAATTAAGGCTGATTGAAGCACAAGGGGTTAGCAGAGTGCTCTGCCTCCACTTCAATCGCGCGATGCGTGAAATGTCGGCACAGCAGTTTATTGAACAAGTGCTGGTTGCTAGCCTGGGAATTAAACATTTGGTTGTCGGAGATGATTTTCGCTTTGGCTGCGCCCGTGAAGGTGACTATGCCACTTTGCGACAGGCAGGTGATGCACTTGGTTTTAGCGTAGAAGATACGCATACACTAGAAGTGCGTGGTACGCGTGTTAGCAGTACATATTTGCGTGACGCCCTGGCTGATAATGATTTTGCACTCGTGCAGCAGCTGTGCGAACGGCCTTACGCAATAAGTGGGCGCGTAGTGCGTGGCCAAGCCTTGGCAAGAACTTTGGGAACGCCGACAGCAAATATAAAGATACACCCATACAACACAGCCTTAAAAGGGGTTTATGCCGTCGAACTTACGACGGCAGATGGCACTACTCACCAGGGAGTTGCCAATATTGGTAAGCGCCCAACAGTGGGCGGTAGCCGCTCTGTACTAGAAGTGCACGTGTTTAATTTTGATAGAGATATTTATTGCCAGCGTGTCGAGGTGGTGTTTAGGCACTTCATACGCGGTGAGCAAAAATTTGCTGGCTTGGACCAGCTCAAACAAGCAATTGAAAATGATATTGCAGCAGCAGAGCGCTTCTTTGCCGCTGCAAAACAGTAACCAGTGTGGAAACTTAAGATGACCGATTACAAGCAGACATTGAATTTGCCTGATACCGCGTTCCCAATGCGCGGCAATTTGGCCAAGCGCGAACCCGATATGCTTAAAGCTTGGCAGGAAATTGATCTCTACAAGAAAATTCGCGAAGTCAGCGCCGGTCGTCCCAAGTTTGTACTGCACGATGGCCCTCCGTATGCCAATGGCGATATTCACATCGGCCACGCAGTAAACAAAATCCTCAAAGACATGATTATCAAGTCAAAAACATTGAGTGGTTACGACGCCCCTTACGTGCCTGGATGGGATTGTCACGGCCTGCCGATTGAGCACAAAGTAGAGACGATGATTGGTCGTGCAGGCACTAAGGTCCCCTACACAGAGTTTCGCGCTAAGTGCCGCGAATACGCTGCTAAGCAAGTCGAAGGGCAAAAAGCTGACTTCATCCGCCTAGGTATTCAAGGCGACTGGTCAAATCCGTATTTGACGATGAATTTCCGCACAGAGGCTGACATCGTCCGCGCGCTGAGCAAAATTGTGGACAATGGTCACCTAGTGAAAGGCTACAAGCCAATTTACTGGTCTGTTGTTGGACAGTCGGCACTGGCTGAAGCTGAAGTTGAATACCAGGAAAAAACCTCTACGGCGTTGGATGTGCGTTTTACGTTTGTCGATCAGGCTGCGGCCACGGCGCTTTTTGGTGATGCAGGAAAGGGCGAGCTCTCTTGCGTTATCTGGACGACCACTCCTTGGACGATCCCCTCAAACCAGGCTGTTTCTCTGCATGCTGAGCTGGAGTATAGCTTAGTGCAATTTGGCGAAGAGCGCTTGATTCTTGCGAGTGAAATGCTCAGTGCCATCGCAGCGCGCTGGGGGGTTGAGCCCTTCGAGGAATTGGCGACTTGCCGCGGTGCTCAGCTTGAGGGCATGTTGTTACAGCACCCTGTATTTGACAAGCAAGTACCGGTAATCCTAGGTGATCACGTTACAACAGATGCGGGTACCGGTGCCGTCCATACAGCGCCAGATCACGGTATGGAAGACTTTGAGGTTGGCAATAAATACGGCTTGTCTACCCTGAATCTAGTGCAGGGTAATGGTGTGTTTGTCGATGCGGCAGGTGAGTTTGCAGGCGTGCATGTATACAAAGCTGATGAGCCTGTTTGCGAAGCTTTAAATCGTGAGGGGAAATTGATCTTTACTGAAAAGTTCAAGCACAGCTTCCCACATTGCTGGCGCACTAAAACGCCGCTGATTTATCGTGCGACACCGCAGTGGTTTATCTCTATGACAGAGAAAGGGCTATTGGACAGTGCTAAAGAAGCTGTTAAAGGCGTGCGCTGGGTCCCCGCATGGGGACAGAACCGTATGGAAAGCATGTTGGAGTCTAGCCCTGATTGGTGTGTGTCGCGCCAGCGTACTTGGGGAGTACCCATCACACTCTTTACCCACAAGCAGAGCGGTGAGTTGCACCCGCGTACAGTTGAGCTGATGGAGCAGGTTGCTCTGCGTATTGAGGAAACCGGCATCGATGCTTGGTATGACCTCGATGCAACTGACTTGTTGGGCGATGAAGCAGCTGATTACGATAAAGTGACCGATACACTCGATGTGTGGTTTGACTCCGGTGTTACCCACCACTCCGTGCTACGCTCTCGTCAGGAGCTGACCTTCCCCGCGGATATTTATCTAGAAGGTTCTGATCAGCACCGCGGCTGGTTCCAATCCTCGCTAAAAACATCTATTGCGATCAACGGCGTTGCACCGTACAAGCAAGTGCTTACTCACGGCTTTACCGTCGATGAGAAAGGCTACAAGATGTCTAAGTCACTCGGCAACACTATAGTGCCGCAAGAAGTGAATGACTCGCTAGGGGCGGATATTTTGCGCCTTTGGGTCGCCTCTACAGACTACGCCAATGAAATGTCTGTCTCGAAGCAAATCTTGCAGCGCACGGCAGACTCCTATCGCCGCATTCGCAACACTGCGCGCTTCTTGATGGCAAATTTAAACGGTTTTACAACGGATAAAGCACTGCCCTTCTCTGAGTTAGTTGCATTGGATCAGTGGGCTATTGACCGTACGGCGAAGCTGCAGGTAGAGCTTCAAGAGCATTACGATAACTACGAGTTCCTCCAGGTTTGCCAGAAAGTATCGCACTTCTGTTCACTGGATATGGGTGGCTTCTATCTGGATATCATCAAGGACCGTCAGTACACCGCAGGAGCGTCTTCACACGCGCGTTTGTCGGCACAGACAGCGCTCTACCATATTGTTGAGGCGATGGTGCGTTGGATTGCGCCTATCTTGAGCTTTACCGCAGATGAGATTTGGCAGCACCTTCCAGGTGATCGCGCCGAGTCCGTTCAACTGGATACTTGGTATCAAGGTTTGCAGCAGTTAGAGCACAGCGGCACCTATGGCACTGAGTTCTGGCAGCGTATTATGGCGGTCAAAACTGCAGTGAACAAAGAGTTGGAAGCTAAGCGTAACGAAGGGCTGATTGGCAGTAGCTTAGATGCTGATATCACGCTTTACGCTGACGCAGCGCTAAAGGCGCAGCTAGATAGCTTGGAAGATGAACTGCGCTTTGTGTTGATTGCCTCTAAGGTAAGTGTTTGCGATATCTCGAACGAAGGTGCTGAGACTGAGGTCGATGGGCTCAAGGTTGCTGTTGCTAAAATTGAAGCGTCTAAGTGTGATCGCTGCTGGCACCACCGTGAAGATGTGGGCAGCTATGAGGCACACCCTCAGTTGTGTGGCCGCTGTGTCGAAAATGTCGACGGCGAAGGTGAGACACGTAAGTACGCCTAAGCGCTAAACATTGAGAAACTCACCAAGAGCACAATTGAAAAATTGTGCTCTTTTTTGTATCTGCGCAATGAAAATGCGTGATTGAGAGAAGCTATGACAACAGCAGATCGAGATGAAAAATACACCCCCCTGCAATGGCTCTGGCTAAGTTTGGTGCTGATGGGCTTGGATCGGGCATCTAAAGTGATGGCCGAAAAATTATTAGACTTTGCCCAACCTGTGCCTGTTATTCCAGGGTTCTTTGACTTCACTTTGCTTTATAACACCGGGGCGGCCTTCAGTTTTCTTGCCGGTGCGGGCGGCTGGCAGCGATGGCTGTTTAGTGCTGTTGCTGTAATAATGAGTGCAGTACTTATCTACTGGTTGAAAAAAGCTCCACGTGGCGCGTACTTTTTAGTTTTAGGGCTGGCGTCTATTTTAGGCGGCGCGCTCGGCAATCTCTATGATCGCGTATTTTTGGGTAAAGTAGTGGATTATTTATCATTCCACTTTGGCAGTTACAGTTTTCCCGCGTTCAACTTGGCGGATGTTGCGATCAGTGTCGGTGCTTTTTTACTGATCGTTGATATGTTGTTTTTCGAAAAGAAGCGTTTAGAAAGAGAAGGGGAGCAGAGTGACAAATAAAGTGATTGCACCGCAGAGTAAGGTTGAAATGCACTTTGAGATTCGACTGCAAGATGGTGCTGTCGTCGATTCAAACTTTGCCAGGAAACCGGTCAGTTTTACCTTGGGTGATGGCAATATGTTAGCTGGCTTTGAAGCTGTCTTGTTGGGTTTAAAGGCCGGTGATAAGCAGACCTTTGCACTGGCGCCTGAGCAAGGCTTTGGTGCGCACAACCCGAGTAATATTCAAACCATGGCTCGCAGTGCCTTCAAAGAGATGGAATTAGAGCGTGGTCTGGTGGTCTCATTCCAGGAACCTGGCGGGGAGCTGCCGGGGGTTATCGCCGACTTTGATGAGCAGAGCGTCGCGGTCGACTTTAACCATCCACTTGCAGGGCAGACGCTAGTGTTCCAAGTAGAAATACTGGCAGTTGAGGAATCTTGAGCTAAGCTTGTATTTATTTCAGATTAATCTATAACTGCCGCTAAAAAATAGATAAGCTATATCGCAGGTTGTGAGTAGTACCTATAAAGGAAGTAAAGACAGTGAAAGGTTTAACACAGCAGCAGGGCATGACCCTCATTGAGCTAATGGTAGTCGTCGCTATCATCGGCATTATCTCAGCAATCGCTTACCCCTCTTATACTCGCTATGTTCAGGATACGCGCCGCACCTTAGTGCAAGGCGAAATGCTGGAGTACGCTCAATCGATGGAGCGCTTCTTTACTGCTAATACAACGTATACTGGTGCAGCCTTACCTTTCAATCGCTCTCCTAGATCAGGCAGTGACATCTACTATAATCTTGGCTTAGCTGCTTCAGGGGCTACATATACCATTACAGCGACACCTAGCGGTGGACAGGGCAATGACGAATGCGGCGTCATGACGATTAACCATATCGGCAGTAAAGGTGCCGCCAATAATGATTGCTGGCGTAACTAAATGCTTTATGCGTGACAGTAAAGCAAAGAGACAAGCAGGCTTCTCACTGA
>JBMZCU010000002.1:0-36062 GCA_049613705.1 Pseudomonadales bacterium
GCCATTATTGAAGAGAATTTAAACAGTTTAACGGCCATCACCTGAAGCCGGGTTACTTTCTCCCCTACCGCCGCCCCTTCGACATAGTGCACAAAAATGCGAGGCAGATAAAACACACCGGCCATCCAACTTGTCATCGCCAATATATGAAACACCTTCACCCAGAGCATTACCGCCTTCCTTATGACACTTAAAGAGCATCATTTTAGCTCAGAATGCCTGCGTTGCGCAGCGCTAAAAACGCTTTCAGCACTGGCCAAACTCAAACGTAGCCAAGCGCATCGCAAAGCTATAACCCTGTTAAAGAGTGGACACCTTGAAACATTTGCCGATCTCACCGCTGTTTGAGCTTGAATAGCACCGTCAAATTGCGCACACTTGAGCGCAAATTGAATTATCCAGTGAGACAGTTATGAGCCTTTTTAGCAGCCTTAAATCACTTTTCTCGAGCCCGAGTGAAGAGAAAGCACCACAACCCCTCGAATCACATGAATACAAAGGCTTTATCATCACCCCCGCCCCGCTCGCAGAGGGCAGCCAATTTAGGGTCAACGGCACGATTAGCAAGGCAGAAAAAAGCCACACGTTCATTCGCGCCGACATTCTCCCTACCGCAGATCAATGCGCCGATGAAATGGTACGCAAATCCAAGTTGATGATAGACCAAGTCGGGGAAGGGCTGTTTTAATCTAAACCACAAAGCACAAAAAAGCGAAGCACTGCCTTACAGTACTTCGCTCAATCATCCTTCGCGCAATCGCTTATGCGCGGCTTTCCAACACTGCCACCGCAGGTAAGACTTTACCTTCAACAAACTCTAAGAACGCACCGCCGCCAGTTGAAATGTAAGAGACTTGATCTTCGATGCCATACTTATCAACGGCCGCCAAAGTATCCCCACCACCGGCTATCGAAAAGCCAGAATTAGCGGCGATTGCCTGCGACAGCGCCTTAGTACCGCCGGCGAACTGATCGAATTCAAACACACCAACAGGTCCGTTCCAAATGATTGTTTGGGCGCCGCCAACCAACTCAGCCAGCGCCGCTGCAGAGTCAGGACCTATATCTAGAATCATATCGTCCTCTGCAACATCGCTGACATTCTTCACCGTGGCCTCAGCACTTGATGAAAACGCCTTGGCGACAACGACATCGCTAGGCAGTGGGATATCTACCTGCGCCATAAGCTCTTTGGCCAGCGGAATTAAATCGTGCTCACACAGCGAAGCCCCCACAGGGAATCCGGCTGCTGCCAAGAAAGTGTTTGCAATCCCGCCGCCTACAATCAATTGATCAACCTTGGCACTCAATGCGTTTAATACTTCTAATTTAGTCGATACCTTAGAACCGCCAACGATTGCCATTAGCGGTGATTTCGGCGCATCCAAGGCTTGCCCTAGTGCACTAAGTTCTGCTGCAAGCAGTGGGCCAGCACAGGCCACAGGCGCAAACTTGGCCACACCGTGGGTCGATGCCTGAGCGCGATGCGCTGTGCCAAATGCGTCCATTACAAAAACATCGCACAGCGCTGCCATCTGCTTGGCAAGCGCTTCATCGTCTTTCTTTTCGCCTGGGTTAAAGCGCACGTTCTCCAGCAATACTACTGCCCCACTGGCAACGTCTATGTCACGACCAAGCCAATCGCGCTCCAGAGCCACTGGCTTATCGAGCAGTGCCGACAGATGCTCCGCAACCGGCGCTAGAGAATAGGCCTCATCGTACTCGCCTTCCGTCGGGCGGCCTAGATGTGACATCAAGAGCACACTCGCCCCCGCCTCCAGTGCTTGCTGAATAGTTGGCAGCGCCGCGCGAATACGCGCATCAGAGGCAACCTTAGCGTCCTTCACTGGCACGTTGAGATCTTCGCGAATAAGTACGCGCTTACCCGCCAAGTTCAGATCAGACATTTTCAAAATACTCATAACAATACCTTTAAAGCTCATTAAAGAGATTACACAGCTCAATTAACCTACTGAACCGCACACTGTTTATTTTTTCCCGGCATTTCGCATCGGTGAATTCAGTATCAACCCAGTGGAGAGGCCCCCTCTAAATCAGCACCGCTACAGACTGATAACCCCATATGAGAAATACCTATCAGTTCAACCCTATCGAGGTTTATAGCGAGCTACGGGGTCCACATACCACTTGATATATCACCGTATTAACCAATACAAAAACTGCGCCCAAGGCGCAGTTTAATATCTATTTCAAATGCAGCCACTGCTGCGTAACGTCGAGCATGCGATTTGCAAATCCCCACTCGTTATCAAACCAGCAGACGACTTTAAGCATATTGCCACAACTAACTAATGTCTGTGTTGCATCGACAACCCCCGAGCGTGCATCGTGGTTAAAATCCACCGATGCATGGGGCTCATCAGTATAGCCAAGCACCCCGAGGTAGCGCTCTCGACTCGCGGTGCGCAATAACTGATTAACAGCGTGCGCGTCAACGTCACTGGCCAAGCGGAGGTTGATATCCATCATAGAGACATTGATAGTCGGCACCCTAATATGCATGCACTGGAAAAGCCCCGCCAGCGCCGGCAGTATACGATCAATCCCTTTACTGAGCCCCGTATCCACCGGCACAATTGAACTCATAGCACTGCGCGTTAATCGCAAATCACTTTGATGGTAACTGTCGATAACCGGCTGATCATTCATCGCTGAGTGCACCGTCGTAGTCAGACCAGAGACAATACCGTATTCAGCATTGAGCGCATCCAGTAGCGGCGTAACACAGTTCGTGGTGCAAGAGGCAGCTGAAACGACTTGCATATCGCCGCGCAACTGGTGTTGGTTGTAGCCGTAGACAATAGTCGCATCCACATCCGCTTGCGCCGGATGAGAAAAGAGCAAGCGCCCAGCCCCTGCATCTAAATGCTGCTGCGCGATACGTCGCTCAGAGAAAGCACCGGTACACTCAAGAACCAAATCGACACCGAGCTCACGCCAAGGTAATTTAGCGGGCTCCTCGATATTGAGTACTTGGATTTTATCCGTTGCGATGAGTAAGTGCTCACCTTCCTGGCTCACCGTAAGAGGAAAGCGCCCGTGGATAGTGTCGTAACGAGTGAGGTAAGTGACGGTCTCAATATCAGACAGCTCATTGATGGCCACCACTTGCAGCTCATCTTGTAAACCGCGCTCGTAAATAGCGCGCAGCACACTCTGCCCAATACGGCCGTAGCCGTTAATCGCAATACGATAACTCATGAAATTTCTCGCAGCGTGGCAGCACCTCTCAGAGGCGCTGCCCTAGCCAATTAGAGCAGTTCGTTCGCCTTGGCGACGATGTTGTCAACCGTGAAGCCAAAGTGCTCAAACAACTGCGCCGCTGGCGCAGACTCGCCAAAGCTTGTCATGCCGACAATCGCGCCATTAAGGCCGACGTACTTGTACCAGAAGTCTGCATGCAGTGCCTCTACAGCAACGCGCGCAGTCACAGCAGCAGGCAGTACAGCTTCGCGATACGCTGCATCTTGCGCATCAAACAGGTCAGTGCTCGGCATAGAGACAACGCGAACACGCGTGCCGCCCTGACTCATTTTTGCAGCGGCCTGCACCGCCAATTCGACCTCCGAGCCCGTCGCAATAAAGATCAACTGGGGCTCGCCCTCACAGTCAACCAAGGTATAACCACCGCGTGCTATATCCTGAATTTGCTGCTCGCTTCTCGCTTGGTGAGCCAAATTCTGACGCGAGAAAATCATTGCTGTCGGGCCGTCTGCACGTTGAATCGCACGCTTCCATGCAACCGCTGATTCAACAGCATCACAAGGGCGCCAAGTGCTCATGTTAGGTGTATTACGCAGGTTAGCGACTTGCTCTACAGGTTGGTGTGTAGGTCCATCTTCGCCAAGCCCAATAGAGTCGTGCGTGTAAACGTGAATAGCGCGCTGCTTCATCAATGCAGCCATACGCAAGGCGTTTCTAGCGTATTCCATAAAGACGAGGAAAGTTGCACCGTAGGGAATAAAACCACCGTGCAGGGCGATGCCATTCATAATGGCAGACATACCAAACTCACGCACACCGTAGTAGACGTAATTCCCCGAGGCATCATTGCGCTCTAAACCTTTAGCTCCTGCCCACTTCGTCAGGTTCGAACCTGCCAAATCCGCCGAACCGCCGAGAAATTCAGGTAACATTGGGCCGTAACCGTTGAGAGCGTTTTGCGAGGCCTTACGCGAGGCAATCGTCTCACCCTTAGCGTCGACTTCAGCAATCCAAGCATCGGCCTGCTCATTAAAATCTGCAGGCAGATCACCCGCCAGGCGACGCAGTAGCTCATCAGCCAGCTCAGGGTAGGCAGCGCGATATGCAACCAAACGCTGATTCCAATCATTTTCAGCGATGCTACCGGCAGCCCCTGCATTCCAGTCTTGGTAAATTTCGTCCGGGACTTCAAACGCGCCATGGGTCCAACCCAAGCGCTCGCGGGTCAATGCGATTTCATCATCGCCAAGAGGTGCGCCGTGGCAGTCTTCCTTACCTTCTTTGTTTGGTGAGCCAAAGCCTATGATCGTCTTACAGCAGATCAAAGTTGGCTGTTCAGTGTTCGCTTTCGCCGCCTCAATGGCCGCGCGAATTTGCTCGGGATCGTGACCGTCGACGCCGGGGATAACTTGCCAACCGTAAGATTCAAAGCGCTTGACGTTGTCATCGGTGTACCAGCCTTCTACTTCACCGTCGATAGAGATGCCGTTGTCATCCCAGAAAGCGATCAGTTTACCTAGTCCTAAAGTCCCAGCTAGTGAGCACACCTCGTGCGAGATGCCTTCCATCAAGCAGCCGTCGCCCATAAAAGTATAGGTGTGGTGGTCGACGATTTCGTGGTTTTCACGGTTGAACTGCGCGGCCAGCGTTTTCTCTGCCAGCGCAAAGCCCACTGCGTTACTGATACCCTGGCCCAGAGGGCCTGTTGTCGTTTCAACACCTGGGCAGTAGCCGTATTCAGGGTGTCCCGCCGTCTTGGCGTGTAACTGACGGAAGTTTTTGATGTCTTCGATCGAGACGTCGTAGCCCGACAAATGCAACAGGCTGTAAATCAGCATTGAGCCGTGACCATTAGACAGCACGAAGCGGTCGCGGTCATACCAGGAGGGGTTGCTCGGGTTGTGCTTGAGAAAATCATTCCACAACACTTCGGCGATATCCGCCATACCCATAGGTGCACCCGGGTGACCTGATTTTGCCTGTTGTACTGCATCCATGCTCAGCGCGCGGATCGCATTTGCCAGTTCTCTGCGAGAAGACATTCATTAACTCCTGGGGAAATACCCATTAACGTTGCTCAAAAAATTGAGCGCTAATTTTCTCGCAGTTGCGCGCGCGCTTCAATGAAAAAGATCAATTTGGCGCAAAGTGAGTAATATTCATTTTAGATGTGACATTTTTCATCAAATATCCCTAGTTCGCGGTGCATTTGACGCGTCGAAAGGCTAAAATAGCCGATCATTTTTTTGCAGCTGTATGTTGTTTCAAGACACCACCCTGCGCTACTGACTTACTAAAAGGTATCACTCATGAGCGAATACAATCTATTCACATCCGAGTCTGTCTCGGAAGGCCATCCAGACAAAATTGCCGACCAAATCTCCGATGCAATCTTGGATGCAATTATCGCCGAAGACAAATACGCCCGCGTCGCCTGTGAAACTATGGTCAAGACAGGGGTCGCTATTGTCTCCGGTGAGATATCCACTAATGCATGGGTCGATTTAGAAGACTTAGTACGCGGCGTGATTAACGATATCGGCTACACATCCTCCGAAGTCGGTTTTGATGGCAACACCTGTGGCATTATCAATATCATCGGCAAGCAATCCGTTGATATCGCACAAGGTGTCGATCGCGCCAAGCCAGAAGACCAAGGCGCTGGTGACCAGGGGCTAATGTTCGGTTACGCCTCCAACGAAACCGATGTCTTTATGCCCGCGCCCATTACCTTTGCACACCGCTTGGTAGAGCGCCAAGCAGAAGCGCGTAAATCAGGTCTGCTACCTTGGCTGCGCCCAGATGCCAAATCTCAGGTTACTTTCCGCTATGAGAATGGTCAGCCTTGCGCTGTCGATGCTGTCGTGCTTTCCACTCAGCACAACCCAGAGGTCTCGCAAGCGGACCTTAAAGAAGCGGTTATGGAGCTGATCGTTAAACACGTATTACCCAGTGAATGGCTAACAGCTGACACTCAGTATCACATCAATCCAACCGGCAACTTCGTCATTGGCGGCCCCGTTGGTGACTGTGGTTTAACCGGCCGCAAAATAATTGTAGACACCTATGGCGGCATGGCGCGCCACGGTGGTGGTGCGTTCTCTGGTAAGGACCCCTCAAAAGTTGACCGCTCAGCGGCTTACGCCGGTCGCTACGTCGCCAAGAACATCGTCGCTGCAGGCCTTGCCGACCGCTGTGAAATTCAAGTTTCCTACGCCATCGGCGTTGCAGAGCCAACATCTGTGTCAGTCAACACCTTCGGCACAGGCAAGATCAGTGACGAGAAGATTATCGAACTGATTCGCCGCCACTTTGACTTGCGTCCAAATGCAATTACCACCATGTTGGATTTGTTGCACCCTATGTATCGTGCAACCGCTGCGTACGGACACTTTGGCCGCGACCCAGAAGAGATCACTGTCGGTGATGATACTTTCACCTCCTTCACCTGGGAGCGTACAGACAAGGTCAACGCGCTCAAGGCAGACGCGGGACTGTAAGGATATAAAGAGTGCTTCGGCACTCTTTTTTGATGCAATGAGAACTCCACGATTCTACCAGGCCCAAGCTCTTGTCCCAGGCCAATCTATTGCTCTGTGCGATGATGCTGTACAGCATATTGCCCGCGCACTGCGAATGAAATCCGGCGACTCTATCGCTCTGTTCAACGGAGACGGTGTCGAGTACAGCGCTACCCTTACCCACGTCGCCAAGCGCGAAGTCCAAGCTCAGATTAATGAAGCACTCAACATTAATCGCAGCAGCACTTTACAGGTCCAAATCGGTCAGTGCATTTCGCGCGGCGACCGGTTCGATTATGCCATCCAAAAATCGACCGAACTTGGCATGCACAGCCTCACCCCTCTTTGGTCCGAGCGCTGCGAAGTCAAACTCAATGCCGAGCGAAGCTGTAAAAAACGCCAGCAATGGCAGCAGCTGGCCATCAGCGCGTGCGAACAATCACTGCGCACCACGGTGCCGCATATCGCAGCACCTACCCAATTGAGAGACTGGATTCAGCAATGTGATGCAGAGGTAAAACTCGTACTGCATCACCACTGCGCGAAGCCCTTAAGCCAATTTGAACCACCTCAAAGCGTCGCGTTATTGATTGGCCCTGAAGGCGGCCTCACAGAAGAAGAGGTCGAGGCCGCAATAGCATCGGGCTTTTCACCCGTCGCCTTAGGTCCTCGAGTCCTGCGCACCGAAACCGCGCCAGTTGCAGCGCAGGCTGTTTTACAATATCTTTGGGGCGATTTAAGCTAGCGATATCCTTGTGTTAAGGCCTATGCTGATGGTGTATAGCAAAAG
This sequence comes from Pseudomonadales bacterium, assembly GCA_049613705.1. Classification (GTDB taxonomy): domain Bacteria; phylum Pseudomonadota; class Gammaproteobacteria; order Pseudomonadales; family Balneatricaceae; genus Rs1. The sequence goes on from JBMZCU010000002.1 coordinate 7,537, forward strand.
TTAGTAGCGCCAAGCAACGTACGGGGCCTCTAGCAGCTAGATACAACAGCTCAATACTAACTATTTAAATTGACACCAGATAAGGTGTGGAGTGTTTATGGCAGTAAAAATCGGCATAGTCATGGATCCGATTGACAACATCAACTACAAAAAAGACAGCTCCCTCGCCATGCTCTGGGCCGCACAGGATAAGGGCTGGGAAATCTGGTATATGGAACAGGCGCACCTGTACATTGAAAATGGAGTTGCCATGGCCAACATGGCGCCGCTGAGGGTTGCTCGCGATCCGCAAGACTTTTTTCAGCGCGGTGAATACCAACCTCAAGCCCTGCATACATTAGATATTATCTTAATGCGCAAAGACCCACCGTTTGACAATGAGTTCATGTACACCACGCACCTACTCGAAATGGCTGAGCGCAAAGGCACACTTGTCGCCAACCCCGCTCATACATTGCGTGACTACAACGAAAAACTCTTCGCCACGCAATTCCCCCAGTGCTGCCCAGAGGTACTCGTCAGCAGGGATATGGCCAAGTTAAAAGCCTTTCACGGCGAACACAAAGATGTGATTTACAAGCCGCTGGACGGTATGGGCGGGACATCTATCTTTCGCGTCCAACCCGATGGTGTCAACCTCGGTGTAATTTTAGAAACAGTGACAAAGATGGGAACTGAAACCATCATGGCACAGAAATTCATCCCAGATATTAGCCAGGGTGACAAACGTATTTTGATGGTCGACGGAGAACCCGTACCCTTCGCACTGGCTCGCATCCCGACGAACGGTGAAACCCGAGGCAATTTAGCCGCTGGCGGCCGCGCTGAAGGGCGCGAACTAAGCGAGCGCGATCGCTGGATCTGCGAGCAGATAGGCCCGACCCTTAAAGCCAAAGGGTTACTCTTTGTTGGTCTCGATGTCATCGGGGACTACCTCACCGAAATAAACGTCACTAGCCCAACCTGTATCCGCGAGCTCAACGACCAATACGGGCTAGATATTGCCGCCGATTTAATTAACGTGATTGAGCAAAAGTGGCTAGCGCAACAGGCTTAAAACACTGTGCGATCCTCGAGGTGCTCGCATGAGCGCCCTGAGTATCCCCACCTTCAATAACCGACTCGCCTACACATTATTCCTGGCGCTGGCAGCACACGCGCTCATTTTGCTAGCGGTAGGCTTTGAGATGGCAAGCAAGCCCAGCATAGCCCCTAGCTTAGAAGTAACACTCGCTCAGAGACCCGATGAAACCGACAACCCCGACGCCGACTTCCTCGCCCAGGCAAATCAAGCGGGAAGCGGTGAGAGCACCGAGATAAAAAAGCTCGCCAACGATAGCCATATCAGCGACGATACAACCCAGCGCGAACGCCAACGCACCCCGAGCGAAGCCGCGGATATGCGCGCCGATCAGTCAGCGCAACAAGGCACTAGCAGCGAAACACAAACTTTATTAGAACAGCACTACGCCACGCTAGAGCTCGTTATCAGCGAACGCTCTCAACACAGTATCAGCGCTCAGAGCGCCTCGGCCTCTGAGAGCGGCAGCCAAGTCTACCTACCCAGTGAGCAATTAGACATGGCCGCTCTACTCGCACAAATTGAGCTGCGCCGAGAAAACATGGCCAAAGCACCCAAGCGCAGAATTATCTCTTCACTATCGACCAAATCTGATAGCGACGCTGAGTATCTAGATAGCTGGCGGCGGCGCATCGTCGATGTCGGCAACATCCACTATCCCAAAGCCGCTGACGAGCAGCGCCTCTACGGCAGTGTCCGCATGGCGGTCTCAATCACAAGCGACGGCAAGCTTCAAAGCATTGAAATCCTCAAGCCCTCAGGCAGCTTAATTCTCGATAACGCCGCCGTGCGCATCGTCAAACTGGCCGCTCCCTTCCCACCCTTCTCACAGGAAATGCGTGAGAGCACTGATATTTTAGAAATAATTCGCACTTGGAAATTTGAGAAAACTACCCAAATATACTAAACCTAGTGTAGAGCGTTACTAAACACAGCACTGAGCGAGCGCGAGCGAATTTTGAGCTTCACTTTTCAAGCTCTCGACGATCAAGCCTCAGTTATCGGTCTACACTGCCCCCCCTGTTTAGCAGCGCTCGCTGTTAGGGATGATATAAACTGACGCGGGCAGTACGGCGGCTTTTTTGAGTGATAGGATGAATAGTAAAAGCGACAGCTTAAAGAACACCTTTCTGGTCTCGATGCCCTCTTATTGTGAGCACCCTTTTGGTGACAGCATTCTCTATATCTGCCACCACGGCGAGTACGGTTCAATGGCTTTACAACTCAATACTCGCTATCCAATGGACCTCCATGCAATGCTGACACACCTCGACATTCCCTGTGAGGATAGCTTTGTGAATCAGCCGCTCTATCGCGGCGGCGATAAACAAGCCGAGCGCGGCTTTGTACTTCACCCCTTCAACGCCTGCGACAACTGGCTATCAAGCTACCAGGTGAGCGACGAACTCAGCCTGACCTCTTCACTCGATATTCTAGAGGCCATCGCGAGCGGCCAGGGCCCAGCTAAATCCGTTATCGCACTGGGTTACACCGGCTGGAAGCCTGGCGAGCTAGAACAGCAAATTAGTGACAATCTGTGGTTAAGTTGCCCGGCAAACTTGGCTATAATATTCGACACTGCAGCACCTGCTAAAATGCAGGCCGCCGCGACGCAACTGGGCGTTGATCTGGACACTATTGCGACAGTAAGTGGCCGGGCGTAATCAGCGATTACACAGCCACACTCATGTGAAGACGCAATGACGCAAGCACAACAAGTACTCGCCTTTGATTTCGGCACCCGCCGGATAGGCATCGCCACAGGCCAGACACTCACCTCTAGCAGTACCGAAATCCCACCGATCAGCGCTCGTGATGGCACGCCTAATTGGGAACAGCTAGACGCGACCATCACACAGTGGCAACCCGATATTTTAGTCGTCGGTATCCCGCTTAACATGGACGGTAGCATCAGCGAAATGGCCAGGCGGGCGCGCCGCTTCGCCAACCGTATCCAAGATCGCTATAACAAACCGTGCTTTCTCATCGATGAGCGCCTATCGACCAGCGAAGCCAAAGAAATACACTACAGCCGCGGCGGCGGTAACAATTTCCGCAGAGAATCTGTCGACGGAATTGCCGCCCAAATCATCCTGCAGAGCTGGTTCGACAGCGATGTCAGAATTCCTAGCCACAGCCGTTTGGAAGACCACTATGTCACCGACCCATCTTGAAGTTGAGCCCTTGTTGGCCAGCATGACCGACTCCCTCAGCCAGTACCTCAGTGCCAGAGCCATCGATGATCCCCTGTTTATCGGCATCCGATCCGGCGGTATATGGATCGCACAGAAGCTGCACCAAAGCCTGGCACTTACCAGCCCGCTGGGCAGCTTAGACATCTCTTTCTACCGCGATGATTTCACACGCATCGGACTGCACCCCAATGTTCAGCCATCGGACATTCCCTGCGCAGTACAGGATAGACACCTCGTACTCGTTGACGATGTCATCATGACAGGACGCACGATACGCGCAGCGCTCAATGAAATTTTTGACTACGGTCGCCCCGCCTCTGTCACGCTAGCCGCTCTGGTTGACCTAGAGCGCCGCGAGCTACCTATTCGTGCCGATGTCACTGGCCAGACTCTCAAACTAGACGCTGATCAGCAAGTTAAATTGACCGGCCCGGAGCCTCTTTCATTGATCATCAGCCGACGCAGCACTGGAGGCTCACAATGATAGAGTCGATCGACCACAACAGCTCTCAGCTCAATGAGCAGGGGCAACTAAAGCACTTTTTGAGCACGGAGCAATTGTCTAATGAATTGCTGCACGAGATTCTTGATACTGCCAACTCCTTTCTCGACATGAGCTCTCAGCAGGTCAAAAAAGTGCCTCTACTGCGCGGCAAAACCGTGGTGAATCTCTTTTTTGAACCCAGCACACGTACCTCCAGCACTTTTGAGCTGGCCGCTAAACGTCTCTCTGCGGACGTACTGAACCTCAATATCAGCAGTTCTTCAACGTCCAAGGGCGAAACCCTCAAAGACACTCTGATGACCTTAGAGGCCATGCACGCAGACATGTTTGTCGTACGTCACAGTGACAGTGGCGCAGCGCACTTTATTGCCAACCACGTCACCCCCAAAATTGCCGTCATCAACGCAGGCGATGGACGCCATGCACACCCGACCCAAGCCATGCTAGATATGCTCACGATCAAACGCTGCAAAGGCGATTTTAAGCCCCTCGTCGTCGCCATTGTGGGAGACATACTTCACTCGCGCGTCGCCCGTTCGCAAATTCATGCACTGCGTACACTTGGCGTTGCAGAAATTCGCGTTATCGCCCCTAAGACTTTGCTCCCCAAGCACATTGAGGCACTGGGCGTAAAAGTTTATACCGATATGCGTGAAGGGCTTAAAGACTGTGACGTCGTTGGAATGCTGCGCTTGCAAAAAGAGCGCATGAACAGCGCATTACTACCCAGCGAGTCTGAGTTCTTTAAACTCTACGGCCTAGACAGTGAAAAACTCAAATTAGCCAAACCAGATGCCATAGTGATGCACCCGGGACCTATTAATCGCGGCGTAGAAATAGAATCCGCCGTGGCAGACGGTCCACAGTCAACAATTTTACAGCAGGTGACTAACGGTATCGCTGTGCGCATGGCCGTAATGTCCATGGCTATCAGCGGACAGCTGGCACAGTCGAATCACCCGGCTACTCACGGAGGCGCCAATGCTTAAGATTTCCAATGGGCGTCTCATTGACCCCGCCAACGAACTAGACCAAATCGCCGATATCTTTATTGATGACGGCGTTATCCAAGCGATTGGCCACCCCCCAAGCGGGGCGACTATCGACCAGGAGATCGATGCCAGTGGCCAAGTTGTCGCCCCCGGCATCATAGACATGAGCGCACATTTGCGCGAGCCAGGCGCCAGCCACAAAGCGACAATCGCCAGCGAGACCGCCGCCGCCGCAAGTGCAGGAATAACAACCTTACTCTGTCCTCCTAGCACAAAACCTGTGATAGACAGTACAGCCGTTGCGGAATTTATCCAAGATCGTGCAGCGCTGAGTAATCGCGCACGAGTACTCCCCATCGGTGCGCTCAGTAAAGAGCTCGCCGGGGAACAGCTCGCTCCCATGGCCGCCCTGCGCCAATCGGGCTGTATCGCATTTAGCAACGCCAGAAACACCATCGCTAACAGCCAAACCTTGCTGCGCTGCCTCGAGTACGCTGCGACACACGACTACCTTGTCATCTTTAATCCACAAGATAACTCTCTGGTCGGCAGTGGCGTGATCCACGAGGGTATTCCCTGTACCGAAATGGGCCTCACGGGGATCAGTGAAGCAGCTGAAACGATTGAAGTTGCTCGCTGTTTAATTCTGGTTGAGCAAAGCGGCGTGCGCGCTCACTTCGGACAATTGAGCTGCGACAGCTCTGTCAAAATGATTGCTCAAGCTCGCGAGCGCGGCTTACCCGTGAGCGCCGATGTGGCGATACATCAACTTCTGTTCACCGATGAAAATACCAGCGGCTTTAACAGCATGTTTCACGTACAGCCGCCGCTGCGCAGCCAGCTAGACCGCGCAGGCCTTTTAAACGCTTTGGTAACTGAGGGCATTCAAGTTATCTGTTCCGATCATCAACCACATGAAGCCGCAGCTAAGGAAGCGCCCTTTGCTGCGACAGAGCCGGGCATATCGGGCCTTGAAACGCTACTGCCCCTCGGGCTTGGTTTAGTCGAGCGCGGGCTGATCAACCTCAGCCAACTGATTCATAAATTGACGGTAGCGCCTGCACAAATCTTGGGGATTGAGGGCGGCACACTCGCTGTTGGTCAGCGCGCCGATATCATGATCTTCGACCCTGAAATACAGTGGCAGGTGAGCGCCGAGAGCTTACTTTCCGCAGGTAAAAACTCGCCGTTTATCGGCTCTTCACTAAAAGGTAAGGTAACAAACACCTTGATGGCGGGGGAGTGGGTCTATCAGGCTGGGCTGAAATAACAAACAGCCCGTGCGGTGGTCAAGCAAGCCATGGCTTGCTTGATAAACTTATTCCAGCGGCAGGGCTCTGCGCGCTGGAATAGCGATATAACAATCTAGGTATCAAGATTTAGCTGGGCGCGGCGCATACGCCAGCACATCCGACAATAAGTGCGCTTCACTAAAGCCCTTGCTTTCACAGGCATCGAGTAGCGCATAAACCATTGCTGGCGAGCCACTAGCCATCATTGTTACATCGCTGAAATCCTCAAAATCCTGCAAGATAGCATCGGGTAGTAAGTCCGTTCTACCTGTCCATTCACACTGCTCAGTCGGGTCGCTAATCACCGGGTGGAACACGATATTATCATGCGCCTGGGCCCAGTTTTCCGCCAGCAAACTCCAGTACAAATCACTGGCAACACGCACGCCCCAGTAAATATGAATAGGGTTTTTGACATCCGCTGCTAGCAGGTGCTCAACAATACTTTTAACTTGCGAGAAACCCGTGCTTGCGGCCGCCAAAATAAGGGTTGTTTGCGGTTTTAGCTCAGCGGCACTTAAACACGCCTCGCCCTTTGGCAACTCCAACTCGATACTAGATTCGCCCTCTAGATGGGCGATAATAGCATTTGAAATATCACTCTGCGGATTGTGGCGAATATGCAGTTCGAGTTCTCTTCCCGCCTCAGGCGCTGAGGCAATAGAAAAAGACGCATTGTGGAACCCAGGTACCACCAGATCCAAATATTGACCTGACTTGTATGCCCCAATTGCACCACACCCTTCAGGCATCTGAAGCTTGACCTGATAAACATCGTGATTCAACTTGGAAACACTCTCAATACTGCACTTCACTTTTTCCACACATTTTCTCCTGGGGTGTCCCCCTTCGTGCGCCACTCCATCCGGAGCGCGCGGTACGCTCTATAGCATCAGTAAGCCATTAGCGGCCATACTAAATGAGTTCGTTACGCTTTGCCACTGTGTAGATCACCTAAGCCAAGGCTATCCCATAGAGCATCAACACGCGCGACAACAGCTTCATCCATAACGATAGGCTCACCCCACTCACGCGTGGTTTCGCCCTCCCACTTGTTGGTCGCATCCATCCCCATCTTAGAACCCAGCCCCGATACAGGTGAGGCAAAATCGAGATAGTCGATCGGCGTGTTATCTATCATCACCGTATCACGCTGCGGATCCATACGGGTTGTAATCGCCCAGATCACATCGTTCCAATCACGTGCATTGACGTCATCGTCACACACGATTACAAATTTGGTGTACATAAATTGACGCAAGAAAGACCAGACGCCCAGCATCACCCGCTTGGCATGACCAGGGTATTGCTTTTTGATGGTCACCACCGCCATACGATATGAACAACCTTCAGGGGGCAGATAAAAATCGACAATCTCTGGGAATTGTTTCTGCAGAATTGGAACAAACACTTCGTTCAACGCAACACCGAGTACAGCGGGCTCATCGGGCGGGCGCCCCGTATATGTGCTGTGATAGATAGGATTTTCGCGATGCGTAATCGTCTCTACTGTAAACACCGGAAATGCGTCAACTTCATTGTAATAACCCGTATGATCGCCAAACGGTCCCTCATCGGCCATTTCACCAGGCTCTATATACCCTTCGAGCACATACTCAGCGCTCGCCGGAACTTGTAGATCGGAGCCTAAACATGTCACGACTTCCGTTTTACCACCGCGCAACAGGCCTGCAAATGCGTATTCAGAAAGCGTGTCCGGCACCGGTGTGACAGCCCCTAATATTGTTGCGGGGTCAGCCCCAAGAGCAACTGCCACAGGAAAACGCTCACCGGGGTGCGCCTTTTGCCACTCTCTAAAATCTAGGGCACCGCCGCGATGTGCTAGCCAGCGCATAATCAGCTTGTTTTTACCGATTAGCTGCTGGCGGTAAATCCCAAGATTTTGACGTTCTTTTTGCGGACCTCGCGTAATCACCAGCGGCCAGGTCACCAGCGGCCCTGCATCGCCAGGCCAACACGTTTGAATCGGCAACTTATAAAGGTCGACCTCATCACCGCGCACTACCGTGTGCTGACATTTAGCCTTTTTCACCACCTTGGGGGCCATGTTGAGTACCTGTTTGAAGATTGGCATCTTCTCCCAGGCATCTCGCATACCCTTTGGCGGCTCCGGCTCTTTCAACATAGAGAGCACTTTCCCCACCTCACGCAGTGCTGTGACACTCTCTTGCCCCATTCCCAGCGCAACCCGCTCTGGCGTGCCAAAGAGATTAGCCAGTACTGGTGTATTGTGCCCTTTGGGGTTCTCAAAGAGTATCGCCGGCCCCTTGGCGCGCAGCGTGCGATCGCAAATCTCTGTCATCTCGAGATAGGGATCAACCTCTTGTTTTATCCTCACCAACTCGCCACGCTCTTCCAGTAGCGCGATGAAGTCACGTAAATCTGTATACTTTAATTCGCTCATCCTAGCCCCTGTCCTGCAGCCAAAAAAAAGGCAGGCTCTCGCCTACCTCTTCATCAAATCTTGTTGCGCGGTTACTTGCGCTTCATCGACTGGAAAAACTCTTCGTTAGTCTTGAAGTCCTTCAATTTGTCTAGGACAAATTCAATGGCAGCAGTATCTTCCATCGGGTCGAGCAATTTGCGTAAAATCCACATACGCTGTAGCTCTTCCTCTGTCGTCAACAAATCTTCACGGCGAGTACCAGAGCGGCGAATATTGATTGCTGGGAAGACGCGCTTCTCGGCAACTCGACGGTCCATGTGAACTTCTGAGTTACCTGTTCCCTTAAATTCCTCAAAGATGACTTCGTCCATCTTCGAGCCAGTATCAATGAGCGCAGTGGCGATAATTGTTAAGCGACCGCCCTCTTCGATATTACGCGCCGCACCGAAAAAACGCTTAGGACGCTCAAGTGCGTGTGCATCGACACCACCGGTTAAGACCTTACCCGATGAGGGCACTACTGTATTGTAGGCACGGGCCAGACGGGTGATAGAATCGAGCAAAATCACTACATCTTTCTTGTGCTCAGTCAAACGCTTCGCTTTCTCGATAACCATCTCTGCAACTTGCACGTGGCGCGCAGGTGGCTCATCGAATGTCGAGGCGACAACCTCGCCGCGCACTGTGCGCTGCATTTCTGTCACTTCTTCAGGGCGCTCGTCGATCAACAGTACAATCAGGTGACACTCAGGGTTGTTCTTTGTGATGCTGTTTGCAATATTTTGCAGCATCAAGGTCTTACCCGCTTTCGGCGGTGAAACCACCAGTGCGCGCTGCCCTTTACCCATCGGTGATACAAGATCGATGACTCGCGCCGTCAGATCCTCTGTACTGCCATTACCCAGCTCTAGCAGCAAGCGTTCTTGTGCGAAGAGTGGTGTAAGGTTTTCAAACAGAATCTTGTTCTTGGCGTTCTCTGGGCGGTCATAGTTGATCTCGTTGACCTTGAGTAGCGCAAAGTAGCGCTCGCTGTCTTTGGGCGGGCGGATTTTACCGGCAACGGTATCACCTGTACGCAAATTGAAGCGGCGAATTTGGCTCGGAGAGACGTAAATATCGTCCGGCCCGGCAAGGTAGGAGGCATCACCAGAGCGCAAGAAACCGTAGCCGTCTTGCAGGATTTCGAGAACGCCATCACCGTAGATATCTTCGCCGCTTTTGGCGTGCTTCTTTAAGATCGCAAAAATAACATCTTGCTTGCGTGAGCGCCCTAAATTATCAAGGCCCATCTCGGATGCTGTCGCTAATAGTTCTTGAACGCTTTTAGTCTTTAATTGGGTAAGATTCATAAATGTGAATTGATAGCCCTTGTGGGCAGATGTTGGAGAAATTAGAGGATGTGGTAGTAGTTGCCAGGAAAGTAATAGCACTGACACCGCGTGTTTTGCTGTAGCAGGCTAAATATAGAAGGTTGATCGCTTACTGTCCAGTAAATAAAGGCAGAATCTGGGATTTATTGATTCTGCCTAGGCTTTTTATAGATTCGCGTCAATAAACGCAGCCAGCTGAGACTTAGACAGCGCGCCCACTTTTGTAGCTTCTAAGTTACCACCTTTGAATAGCATCAAGGTTGGGATGCCGCGAATGCCGTATTTCGGTGGCGTTTCGCTGTTTTCATCGATGTTGAGCTTGCAAACACTGAGCCCTTTACCAGCGTAGTCTTTCGCTATCTCTTCCAAAACTGGAGCAATCATCTTGCAGGGGCCACACCACTCTGCCCAGTAGTCAACCAGCACTGCACCTTCGGCGTTCAACACTTGCTCTTCAAAAGACGCATCGGTGACATTGATAATAGTTTCGCTCATTAACTCTCTCCTCGTTTTTATCTAAATAGCGGACTGCACTTAGCGCCCGTGCAGTGGGATCGCCACTGTATTTAACTACCTATATGTGGCTCAAATTCTGTATTTCAAGCACTGAGGTAGTAACAGCTGCGACAAATTTGCCGCAGCCGCTGCACAAGTCTATTTATACCTTGGGACCCGCTGCGATGATAGCGTCATCTACACCTTCAAACTTATTGAAGTTGTTGACAAACTTTTCAATCAGCTGCGCCGCCTCAGCATCGTAAGCTGCTTTATCGCTCCATGTTTCTCGCGGCTGCAACAGCGCGCTGTCAACGCCTGGTACCTCAGTTGGGACGGTTAAGTTAATACCCGGCAAGTTCACTGTTTCTGCCTCTAGCAGTGCGCCACTTTGTATAGCTGCAATGATGCCGCGCGTAGTGGGGATATCGAAACGTTGTCCCGTGCCATAAGCCCCGCCCGTCCAACCGGTATTTACCAGGTATACTTGAGAGCCAAACTCTTCGACACGACGCATTAGCAATTCGGCGTAAACACTTGCCGCGCGCGGAAAGAAAGGCGCGCCAAAGCACGTTGAGAACGTCGACTTAATACCGCCACCAGATCCCATTTCCGTTGATCCTACCAACGCAGTGTAACCAGAAAGGAAATGGTAAGCCGCCGCTTCTTTGCTCAATACAGATACCGGTGGTAAAACGCCGGTTAAATCGCAGGTTAAAAAGATAATCGCCTTGGGCTCACCACCTAAGTTTTCTTCGGTGCGCTTTTCAACGTGCTCTAGAGGGTAGGCACAACGGCCGTTTTCTGTGCGCACCGTATCATTGTAATCAGCGACGCGTCCCTCATCGAGCTCGACGTTTTCGACGATTGCACCGAAGCGAATAGCATCCCAAATGATGGGCTCGTTTTTACGTGACAAGTTAATTGTCTTGGCGTAGCAACCGCCTTCCAAGTTAAAGACAACACCTTTACCCCAGCCGTGCTCGTCATCGCCGATCAGGTAGCGTGAAGGATCGGCCGACAGGGTTGTTTTGCCCGTACCAGACAAGCCGAAGAACAATGTCGTATCACCCTCTTCGCCAACGTTCGCTGAGCAGTGCATCGGCAGAACATCTTTCTCAGGCAGCAAGAAGTTTTGCACTGAGAACATGGCCTTCTTCATTTCACCGGCGTAGCGCATGCCCGCGAGTAGGACTTTGCGCTTGGCAAAGTTCAAAATAACGCAACCATCGCTATTAGTGCCGTCACGCTCTGGAACGCACTCAAAGCCCGCAGCATTGATAATCTGCCATTCTTCTTTGGCTTTCGGGTTGTAATCTTGTGGAAGGATAAACAGGTTTTGACCAAAAAGATTCTGCCACGCAGTCTGGGTCGACATACGCACAGGTAGGTAGTGATTGCTGTCAGAACCAACGTGAACCGTTGACACGAAGTGCTCTTGCATCGCCAGATAGCTTTCTACACGATCCCAAAGCGCATCAAACTTATCCGCATCGAAAGGGCGGTTTACCCCACCCCAGTCGATCAAATCGGCGGTGCTTGGCTCTTCGACAATAAACCTATCCATAGGTGAGCGTCCTGTGCGCTCGCCCGTGTTGACAACAAGAGCACCAGTGTTCGCCAACTCGCCTTCGCCTCGCGCGATAGCGTGCTGAACCAATTCTGCCCTACTTAAATTGAGATGAACCGTATCTGATTTAGTGGTCATTATTTATCCTTTGGCCTATGCCAAATTTCACCTGTAAGCGAAAAGTTAAAGTTATGCATCGAAGAGATAATCAAGCTTCAGCCCTTAAGCTGCAGCTTGGCAACGCCTCGATCTATAGTTCGCATCTACGTGCGATTATTTTGTGCGCGCATTATCACAAATAATTTTTTTATTTGCTACGCTCATTATCACCCAGCGGGCGCGGGTTCAGTGTACCTTCTTCGAATCCTGCCCTGTGTTTTCAGCACTGAAAATAGCATCGATATCTTCAGCGTAAAATTGATAATTGGTATTGCAAAACTGGCAGCCCATTTCAATCACACTCTGTGTATGTATGATGTCATCCAGCTCATCGCGGCCCATTAATTTAAGGGCGCGAGCACTGCGCTCACGTGAACAATCGCAGCGAAAACTAATCGCTTGCGGCTCGAACAGACGGCACTTGTCTTCGTGGAAAAGACGATACAACAGCAATTCAGCCTCGACACTCAAGAGTTCTTGCTCACTCAGCGTTTGCGCCAGCAGCGAAAGGTGCTCCCACTGCTGCGGTGTTTTTGTTGATGAGGGCAGTGCCTGCAACATAAAGCCAGCGGCGCGCCCTTCATCGGCAGCGAGCATGAACTTACTTTTAAGCTGTTCCGAGCGCTCAAAATAGTCCTCTAGACACTGCGCTAGTGTTTCGCGCTCAAGGGGTACAAAACCCTGATAGCGCTGTCCGGACGCAGGATCAATGGTAATAACAAGGTGTCCGCTACCGAGCAACTCGAGAAAGTTCTGCTGAGGATTGACGCTGTCCGCGTGCTGCGCCACCGCTCGACACTCGTTATCTTGGTTACATTCGGCCATCAGCAAGCTGATATCACCATCCCCTTTGGCCTGCAGCGAGAGCTTGGCTTCGAACTTCAGGTTTGTGCTCAAGATAGTGACTGCTGCCAGCATCTGGCCGAGAATATTCTCGACAACGACAGGGTAGCGATGCTTGGCCAATGCATCTTTGAAGCTTTGATCGAGGGAAGTAATGACACCCCTTACATCGGCATCATCAAAAAGGAGTCGTTGAATTTGATCCGTGTTGCTCATTCACTTTTTTCCAAACCACCTAAAAAGTTTAGGCATAAAATATTGTATTCGTCGGCCAATTTTAACACAGAATCAACTGCTTTTTTTTACTCACCCAGCAATAATTCTTTAGTTTTTTGAATTTGGCGGCGACTTCGCTTGTCTGGCTTATAACCGGGGCTCAACTCAGTCCCCTTCAGTGCTTTGCGCTGTAACGCCTCGCGTTCGCGCTTTTCGATGCTCTGTGCAGTCTCGGTGTAAAGCTTGGCTGCATCACTTGCCCCGCCTCGCCGATCACTGAGCGCAACCACCTCGACTACACGCTCATCCCAGCCTTGACGAACCTGCAACAAAGTACCGGGGACGATCTCTTTACTGCATTTAATGCGCTGCCCATCACAGTGAACCTTCCCGCCTTCAATGGCTTTTTTGGCCAGTGCGCGAGTTTTGAAAAAGCGAGCTGCCCAGAGCCACTTATCAATTCTTACTTTATTCACTTGATATACCTTGTAGGGCTTGATTGAGTGTTGAAAAACAGTGCAGAGCCGCAAAGCGCTCATCTAATACGCGCTCGCGTTGGCTGTCCGGTTGAGCAATGTAGCAAAGGTTGGCTATGCCGTAGCGCTGCGCACTGGCCAACACATCTGCGGTGTCATCTATGAACAGTGACCGTTTAGGGTCAAAAGGTTCAACACCTTGCATCGCATGCCAAAAAGCTTGCTCTTCTTTAGCGGCGCCAAAATCGTGTGAGACAATCACAGCGTCTAAGTATTCACCAAGCGAAGTTTGCGCTAGCTTCACACAGAGGGAGTGTCGATGATCATTAGTTACTAGAACAACACGCTTGCCACTGCGCTTGAGCAGCTGCAGGAAAAGTTCTGCATAGGGGCGATAGCCAATCCGCGATACATCTTCAGCTTTGAGAGCCGCAATATCTACACCTAAGCGCTCACTCCAGTAATCGGCACAGTACCACTGTAAAGTACCTCGATTACTCTGCAGCATAGCCATGAGTGTATGGCGGGTCTGGGTTAAATCTGTATTATGTATTTGCGCGTAGCGTCTGGGCAGGTGCTCTAACCAAAAATGCGTATCGAAGTGCAAATCCAGCAGCGTTCCATCCATATCAAGTAGCACAGTATCGATCTGAGACCAGCGTAGAGATTGCGAAAGCGACAAGGTAAACTACCGTTAACATTGATTCGAGAGAGCTAAGTATGCACGCCAAGCCCAAAGTTTTAAAGCTAGAAAAAACAGCCCGCAGCCGTTTGTTCCAGGTGGAAGAGCTCGAGCTGCGTTTTAGCAACGGCGAACTGCGCACTTATGAGCGCCTGGCCAGTCGCGGCAACGGCGCTGTGATGATAGTTCCCGTTGATAGTGAGGGAAACTTACTCCTGATTCGCGAGTACGCCGGCGGCATCGACGATTACACGCTCTCACTCCCCAAAGGTGCTGTTGACCAGGGTGAAGATTTCCTGCAGGCAGCTGATCGCGAACTCAAAGAAGAGGTTGGATTTGGCGCGAGGCAACTGGATTTCTTAAAAGAAATGACTACTGCACCTAACTACATGGGGCATAAACTGCAAGCGATCATTGCGCGCGACCTCTACCCCTGCAGCCTTCCCGGCGACGAGCCTGAACCGCTGGAAGTGGTAAAGTGGCCACTGCAGGACATCGACAACCTGGCACTGCACCCTGAATTCACCGAAGGCCGTGCCATTGCCGCTCTCTACATGGCACGCCACTTCATCAGCGAGAACAAAGAGCAATAGACATTAAAAGTCGTCGAGCAAACTGCGAAGGCTATTAAGTGTCGCGCGGCCCCGCGCCTTGTTTACCTCGGGGTCTTTTTCACCGTTGCCTTCGATTTGCAAATCATCTTGCGGCAACTCATCCAAAAAGCGGCTAGGCACACAGTCAATAACTTCGCCATACTGCTTACGCTGTCGCGCCAAGGTTAAAGTCAAGGTTACCTTGGCGCGGGTAATGCCCACATACGCCAAACGGCGCTCCTCTTCAATATCGCCACTTTCAATGCTGTTGCGGTGCGGCAAAATCTCCTCTTCCATTCCCATCAGGAAGACATGGGGAAACTCGAGCCCCTTAGATGCGTGCAGCGTCATGAGCTGCACTTTGTTGGAATCGTCCTCTTCCTCTTGGCGATCCATCAAATCTAGCAGTATCAAACGGTTAATCGCCTCTTCAATACCGGCTTCAGGATTCTCTTCCTGCAGACGTTCTATCGTGCTGCGAATAGAGTCCACCAGAAAATAGACGTTCTGCATGCGCTTTTCGCCCGTCGCCTCACTGGCGCTGTTTTGATAAATCCACCCCTCGTAATCGATATCAAAAATCAGCTCGCGAATCGCTTGAATCGGATCTCCCTGGACACTCTGCTGATATTTACTGGACAGCCAAGCGGTAAAACGGCGTAGCTTTTCGACCTGCGCAGGCTTTAGCACCTGCTCAATCCCCACTTCATCGCAGGCATCGAACATACTCACTTCACGTGCCGAGGCATATTCACCGAGTTTTTGTAGCAAGCTTGGCCCTATTTCACGCCGCGGCAAGTTAATGACACGCAAGAAGGCATTGTCGTCATCAGTGTTAATCAACAGCCGTAAATAGCACATCAAATCTTTAATTTCTGCACGCGAAAAGAACGAGGTACCACCGGACAATTTATAGGGCACTTGATAAGATTGTAGCTTCATCTCAAGCAGCCGCGCCTGATGATTTCCGCGGTAGAGAATCGCGAAATCTTTGTAGGCGAGTTTCTTGCGCAAGTGTAAGTCGAGGATTTCCGTGGCGACGCGTTCACACTCAGCGTCCTCATTGCGCGTATAAATCACGCGAATAGGATCGCCCGGTGCCATTTCACTCCACAGCGTTTTGTTGAATTCGTGCGGGTTGTTGGCAATGACGGTATTAGCCGCATTTAGAATAAGCCGCGTTGAACGGTAGTTCTGCTCTAGCTTCACCAACTTCAAACTCGGAAAATCGACCTTGAGCTGCGCCAAGTTCTCTGGCCGAGCGCCGCGCCAAGAATAAATCGATTGGTCGTCATCACCTACCACGGTCAACGCCCCGCGAGCACCGACGATTTGTCGCACCAGCTTGTACTGGCTCATGTTGGTATCTTGATACTCATCCACCAGCAAATAGCGAATTTTGTTTTGCCATTTCTCGAGAATATCTGGGTGTTGCTCAAAAAGCTTTACCGGCGTCCAAATAAGGTCATCGAAATCGACAGCATTGTATGCCTGTAAATTGGTTTGATAGGCATCGTAGGCCCGTGCGGCGAGCATATCCTGCGGACCCTGTGCCTGCTGTAATGCCTGATCAACGGTGATCATCTCATTCTTCCAATAGGAAATACTGGCACGCACAGCGTCGACCTGATCACCGTCTTCGTCATTACTCAGCAGCAAGTCTTTGATCAGTGCACGGCTGTCTTGATCGTCAAAGATCGAGAAATTTGCCTTGAGTTTGAGCGCTTTATGCTCCTTGCGGATGATATTCATCCCCAAGTTGTGAAACGTCGAGACGGTAAGACCTCGCCCTTTCCCGTCGGGCAGCAGCCCCATTACACGCTCTTTCATCTCCCGGGCTGACTTATTGGTAAAGGTCACAGCGGCAATATGCCTAGCCTCGATGCCACAGCTCTTCACTAAGTAGGCTATTTTTCGCGTGATCACACTCGTTTTTCCGGACCCCGCCCCCGCCAACACGAGCATAGGGCCACTGATGTAATTGACGGCATCGCGCTGACGCGGGTTTAACTGACTCATGCTGCGGTACTCACACGTTTAAGATCTTCTAGAGAGCGCAATTATGCCACAAAGCAAACTCTACTCGCGTATTAAATACGCTTTAGCATCAGCGCCATAAAAGTGAAATCCAAGTGAAATATTGTATGATTAACGCCAACATTCTCTACAATAGCTGCAAAAGA
Organism: Pseudomonadales bacterium; assembly: GCA_049613705.1. Classification (GTDB taxonomy): domain Bacteria; phylum Pseudomonadota; class Gammaproteobacteria; order Pseudomonadales; family Balneatricaceae; genus Rs1. Next base: position 24,596 of record JBMZCU010000002.1, read on the forward strand.
GCGTTACCGTACTTTGCCAAAAAGAAAGGTCATAGCCCGTGAAAGCTCCCCAGCGAAGCGAGTATCAATACTTCACACTTTAAGGCTAGACAGCGCATCGCAGCACAAGAGAAATATTTACTTCATATTGATCTACAGGAATACACGTGAGCACAGCCACAATACCAAGGCGTACTGCCCAGCCTCTGAGTACTTTTCTACGTACACTACTAACATTCACACTGCTCAGCTTGTTGATCTACACTCTGACACGCGCAACCGTGAGCCTACTGCTCACGCCGCACCAAGATACCGATACGGCACTTTTCATTGACCTGTTCACGATGGGCTTGCGCTTCGATTTAAAAGCCATTGCAGCTTTTAGCCTCCTCTTTGCGCTATTACCGGCGCTCCTTATTAGCCTTTGCAACCGTTGGCAGCTCTTCAATAGTTGGGTCAAGTACAGTTTGTTGGCCACACTGCTACTCAGTGCTTTTGTCAGCTTTGTTGATATCGGTTTTTATTTCTACTTTGGCAGCCAAATCAATGGCCTAGCATTCGGCATCGTTGAAGATGGCACTTATGCTGTGATGGTCAGCATCTTCAGCGACTGGCGCCTTGTACTGCTTAGCACCCTGGCTGGAGCAACACTCTACGCTGTGGGATGGCTCTACCTCAAATCTACAAAGGTGAAATCACTCAGTCGCGGCACCCAGCCTAGATGGATTACCTTCGGTGCTACATTCTTACTCTTTGTCATTTGCGCACTCTTAGCACGTGGAAGTTTCGATAAATTCCCGCTGTCACGTAAAACAGCTTTCATCGGCGACGATGCCCTACTTAATTCAATGACGATGAACGGACCATTCCACCTGTACTACAGCATAAAGGATCGCGACGAAGATAATTTCAGCCAACTCAATACTGCACATTTACTGCGTGGAGCCAAACTTGAAACCCGCGCCCAATTAGAGCGTGCTGCAGGCTACGGCGCCGAGGCAAAGCTACGCCCAAACAGTTCAGTTAAAGCCTCTAATTTTACTCCTCCAAATGTAGTTTTCGTTCTGATGGAAGGCTGGTCTAGCCATATAGCCATTGAGCATTCTGCCAAGAATCAAGTGCTTGGGCGCTTTGCTCAGCACGCCAATAGCGATTACTTTTTCCCGCGTTTTTTCTCCAATAAATACGGTACCAATCCAAGCATTGAGAGCCTATTACTGAACTCGCCAGTCGGTCCTGTTTCTCAGTCCAGCGCCAGCCTGCACGCCTTTCAAAACTCCAATTTAAGGCCGTTTAAAGCTCAACACTACAGCACACTATTTCTCAGTGGTGGCAATATTTCCTGGCGAAAGCACGGGCAATTTTGGCCACGTCAAGGCTTTGATCGTTACATCGCCAGAGCCACTATTGAGCAACACTTCGATATCAAAGCCGACAACCCTTGGGGCGTATATGATGAGTATGTTTTTAAATACCTAGAAAAAGAACTGGCAGAGAAACCTGCCGATCAACCGCTGTTTAGTTTTGTACTGACGACGAATAACCACGGCCCGGTTAAGCTTCCAACTGCTTACAAAGCCCCACCACTAGCACCTGAACAGTATGGATTTAGCAGCTCAGACAGCCACAAGCGCGAAGCGCTAACAGGCTTTCATTATCAAAGTGATTCACTCGGGCAATTTATGGATTGGCTTAAGCAATCCGACTTTGCCGACAACACTATCGTGGTCGCAACTGGGGATCATATTTTAAAGGGGTTTGCCAACTATACAGCCCCAGCTAAAACTTTCGACCGCTACGCTGTTCCCGTGTATTTTTATATTCCTCAGAAATACGACCAATTACAAAACACTGCGGGGAACACTGTAGGTTCACACGCCGATATTTTCCCCACCCTTTTCGAGCTTGCCCTAAACAATCAGCAGTACCTAAACTTTGGGCAACCTTTAATGCATAAAACACCATCGACCGCGTTTGGCTGGATCGACCAGGGTGGCTATGTATTCGATCAGGGAATCAGCGATAACGCTAAGCGCCTTCTCCCGTGGCAGACTAGTGGCGCATATCTCAGCGATACACAAAGGCCTCTCAATCAGCAACAGCTCGAGCTCATCACACAACAGAAATACCGTGAAATTTTGCGCAAATTTGTGTTAGTTGACGACTTTAAAAAACACTGAAAATAGAGTGATTGGCATTACAGCGGGCTATTTTCCAACGTGCGGTAACTCAGGGCCTCTAGTAAATGGCCTTGCTCAATGCTCTGCGCCCCGGCTAAATCAGCGATTGAACGGCTGATTTTCAGCACGCGCGAACAACCGCGCGCTGACAGCTGTAACCGCTGCGCAGCTGTGACCAACACACGCTGTAGCGCTGGGGATAGTGCACAGTAATGCCGGAGCTGATCTCCTTGCAAATGCGCATTGCGACATCCTTGCCGCACCTGCTGTAACTTCGCAGCGCGGGTCACCCGCGCGGCAATTTGCGCAGAGCTGGGCTCCTGCGCCAAATGCTGTTCACTAAAAATCAATGCAGTATCGACAGGACTGACGGTTATCTGCAAATCGATCCTGTCCATGAGTGGGCCCGACATTTTACCTTGGTAGCGCACGATCTGATCGGGTGTGCAGCGACAGCGGCCGCTGGGATCACCGGCATAACCGCAGGGGCAGGGATTCATCGCTGCAATTAATTGAAATTTCGCCGGAAAGCGCAACTTCTGTGCCACACGAGAAATATAGATTTCCCCCTGTTCCATTGGCTCTCGCAATACCTCTAACACAGCGCGAGGGAACTCGACAATCTCATCGAGAAAAAGCACACCGTGATGCGCCAGCGATACCTCCCCTGGTTGAGGATAGCTGCCTCCGCCGACCATGGAAACGGCCGAAGCGGTGTGGTGTGGCGAGCGAAAGGGGCGCTCCCCTGTACATATTCGAGCATTGTCCAACCCGGCAACCGAGTAAACACAGGCCGCTTCAATACACTCCTGCTCGCTCAGTGGTGGCATAAGGCCAGCAAAGCGCTCTGCCAACATGCTTTTCCCGCTGCCAGGGCTTCCTGTCATCAATAAATGGTGTCCACCAGCAGCGGCCACTTCTAGCGCACGTTTTGCCTGCACCTGCCCCCTTACCTCGTGGATATCGAGAGATTGCGCCGTTTGGCTCAGCGGCCTAACGACCTGCTCGCTAGCAACTAACAGCGGCAGCTGGCCACACACTAACTGACACACCTCCAGCAGCGTACTAGCCGCCGCTAGCTCTAGCTCCGATACAAGTACAGCTTCGCGTCTCGAGCGCTGCGGCAAACAAAGTGTTCGCCCTGCGCGCTGACAAGCAATTGCTGCAGGTAGTACCCCACTGATCTCACGCAGCTCTCCAGAGAGTGACAACTCGCCGATAAATTCCCAACGATCCAGTGTTTGATCTTGTAATTGCCCGGAGGCGGCGAGGATGGCTACCGCAATGGCCAAATCGTAGCGCCCGCCCTCCTTAGGTAAATCTGCAGGCGCTAAGTTGACCGTAATTCTGCGCTGGGGAAATTCAAACCCTAAATTAATTAAAGCACTGCGCACCCTCTCTCGGCTTTCACGCACAGCCGCTTCTGGAAGCCCCACCAAGGCAAACGCAGGTAACCCTGCACAGAGGTGCACCTCAACTTCAACCTGTGGCGCATCAACGCCGAGCTGTGCCCTTGTATAAACCCTAGAGAGTGCCATTTGCCACCATCGCCTTCGCGAATACTGCAAATTTCGCTGTTGTGAGCTAATTAATCCAGCATACGCCGGCAACAGCGAGAGTAAAAGCGGGTAAATACCTAGCTGTAGAAGTCGTTTGGATGTTCTAGCTATAAAAAAGGCGGCCTAGTGGCCGCCCTCAAGTACATTACGTATTTAAGCTGCAGAAAGTCCGCGCTGGCGCTCACTGCGTCTGCGCAACAATTCGAGAACTGTGAGTAAGGCAATCGAAATGAGTACCAAAATTGTCGCCACAGCGAGTATTGTCGGGCTTATCTGCTCGCGAATACCACTCCACATTTGTAGCGGAATCGTCTTTTGTTCGACACCTGCGACAAATATTGCAATCACCACCTCATCGAATGACGTGATGAAAGCAAATAACGCTCCAGAGACAACACCGGGAGTCACCAACGGCAGCATAACCTTGAAAAAGGCGTAGGAGGGAGTCGCCCCCAAACTGGCCGCAGCGCGTGTCAGAGAGTGATCAAACCCTGAAAGCGTCGCTGTGACGGTGATGACCACAAAAGGAATCCCAAGCGCAGTATGCGCCAAAATCACCCCGAGATACGTCCCCTGCAACCCAACACTAGAGTAGAAGAAGAACATACCCGCCGCTGAAATAATCAGCGGCACTATCATTGGCGATATCAGAATACTCATAATGATAGTGCGAAACGGCATTTCTGAGCGCGAGAGCCCCAGTGCCGCCAGCGTACCTAAAAAGGTTGCCAGTATGGTTGAAGCTATTGCAATGATGAAGCTGTTTTTGATCGTCTTCATCCACTCTTCTGAATTAAAAAACTCCTCATACCAACGCAACGAGTAGCCCTCTGGACTTAACGAGAGCATTTCTTGAGTAAACGAGAAGTAGGGCTCTGCATTGAATGACAACGGTATGATAATCAATATTGGTCCGATCAAGAAAAGAAAGATCAGTGCGCAAATGACTCGGTAGGTGTAATACCAAGTCCGTTCGAGCTTACCTGCATAAATTGGTACTGCCATATCTAATCTCCTAGCCCATCTTCATCTTGTCTATACCAATTACCTTGTTGTAGAGCGCATAGAACACAAGCACTATGACCAACAAGATAAATCCGAGCGCACCTGCTAACCCCCAGTTGAGCGAGCCCTGCATGTGGTAAGCAATCATGTTACTGATTAACAGACCGGATTGGCCGCCGACCAGCGCAGGTGTGATGTAGTAACCAATGGATAAAATAAATACCAACAAGCTACCGGCACCGATTCCCGTCACCGTCATCGGAATGTAGACGCGAATAAAGGCGTATACTGGATTCGCGCCCAACGATAGCGCTGCACGCATGTAAGAAGGTGGTATCGTCTTCATCACCGAGTAGAGTGGCAATACCATGAAAGGCAACAAGATATGCACCATCGCTATAATGGTCCCGGTCTTGTTGTAGATCATCTGCAAACGCCCCTCCTCGTCAATGATATTCAACCAGACTAAGACATCGTTAAGCACCCCCTGGGTTTGCAAAATGACAATCCAGGTCGATGTTCGCACCAGCAGTGATGTCCAAAATGGCAACAGCACCAAGATCATCAGAAGGTTACTTTTCGCCATGGGCAAGGTCGCCAACATGTAAGCGATAGGGTAAGCCAGCAATATGCATAAGACCGTGATAATAAAGCTCATCTCGAGCGTGCGCTGAAAGAGCGGCACATAGATGCGCTTGTTATCAGATTTACTGACCACATTGCCGTTATCATCAAATTTGTAATCGACAGCTGCCACCAGATAAGAGTTCGTATAGGCCCCCGACTCGCGCTTAATCAAGGACCACACAGCGATCTCGCCCCAAGCCTTGTTAATTTTGATCATCTTATCTTTATACGGCCCCTCTTTGAGCTTACTCGCCTTACGTGCTGAGCCTGTAATCACTCTGCGCATCCCGCTGCGCTCATAGTTGAGGCGCGTAGCTACCTGGCCGATGGTTTTCTTTTTACGGCCTTCACGTAAATCTTTAGCAAGTGCCGCATAGGTTGATTCCCCAGGGAGCGCCTGCCCATCCCACTGGGAGAGTTCTTTCACGACATTGGGCATCCCGGTGAGCACTTGTGGGTTTTCCACACCGCGCATAGTCATATTAATAACCGGGAGGATAAAGCTAACTGTAATAAAGAGTAGGAGTGGTGCAACAAGCAGGAACGCCATTAAGCGTGCTCTGCGCTGCGAGCGGCGAAGACTAACTTTTAACGGAACCCCGTCACTGGTTTGCATCTCACCGACTTTAGAATATGTATTTCCCATAGAAAGAACCATCTAGAAGCTTTGAGGCTTATTATTGTTATATTGCCAGCCCAGTAACTGGGCTAGTTTGGAGCTTTAGACAGCAGCCCCTAGGGGCTGCCGTTGCAGTACATCCATGTACTTATCTTTCGACGATTACTTAGCCAGCCAAGCGTTGAAACGCTCGTTCATATCGTCTTTGTTATTCGCCCACCATTCAGCGTCTTTAACCACAGGGTTTTTGTAGTTTTCAGGGCTTGTTGGCATATGGGGCTTCATATCCACACCTGTGTCAGCGTGTGAAGCAACCAATGGCGCAGAAGACTTACGCGCTGGACCGTAGGAGATATACTTAGCCTGATCTGCAAGGCGCTGGGTATCTGTTGCGAATTTGAGATAAGCCTTCATGCCTTCATCAAGCTTACCTTTTGGAACAACCCAGCCGTCGATTTCAGCTAACTGTCCATCCCACATAATGGTAAACGGCTGTTTTTCTACAACTTGTGCGTTGAAGATACGCCCGTTAAAGCTACTGGCGATAGAGACTTCTTTATCGGCCAAGAGCTGTGGTGGTTGGGCACCGGCTTCCCACCAAACAACCGATCCTTTAATAGTGTCTAGCTTCTTGAAAGCGCGATCTACACCTTCCTCAGTACTCAACACTTCGTAGACTTCATTTGCGGCGACTCCGTCGGCCATCAGCGCCCATTCCAGGTTACCATCAGGCACTTTCTGCAGCGCGCGCTTACCCGGGAATTTTTGCAGGTCGAAGACGTCTGAAATCTTGCTTGGCTTATCACCAGGGAAGGATTCATTGTTATAGGCGAACATCGTCGCGTAAACGATCTGTGGAATGAAGCAGCCGTTCAAACCACCGACAAAGTCTTCAGATGGCAGTGTGCCATCCGGTGCAGCAGCCAAAATCGCATCGTAGTCTATTTCTTCGATGATCCCCTCATCACAGGCAATCATGGCGTCACCTTCGAGCATGTCGACAAGGTCCCATGAAACGTTATTCGCCTGGACTTGCGATCGGATACCCGCAAGGCCTGCGCCGGCTTTATCTTCGTGCTGAATCACGTCGCCGGTCTTCTCACTCCACGGATCGTGATAAGCGCGAGTCTGACTGTCTTTATAAGCGCCGCCCCAAGAGACGATTGTCATTGTCTTTTCAGCGTGGACCGCAGTGGTCAGGGTAGCTGCGGCAACCGCAGCGGCGATGATGCTAGGTTTTAGTAACTTTTTCATATTATTATTCTTCCTTTCTATCAGTCTTCAATTTAACGTCAATAAAAGTTCTAGGTCTTACTAATGCTTATCTCTAAAGATAACTAGGCATCTAGCGCACGACAGTCATCAGTTTGCCAACCAATGGTGATCGACTCCCCTTTTGTCATGTGCTGTTGATTGTGGGTGTTAGGCACTTTTATAACAAAGTCTTCTGTGCCGGCTACCGATACTCGTGTACGCGTGTGATCTCCGTGATAGATCAACTCTTCAACTCGCGCCTGACACATATTGGCACAGCTACCCGGATTTGGATTGACTTCAACCCGCTCTGGTCGCAGTGATAATGTCGTCCTATCTCCGACGCCGTCGACATTAATTTTCAGCGCGCGCACTTTACCAGCGCCCTGCTCTAACTCAACATCACAGTAGTCACCGTCGACATTAGTCACCTTGCCCATCAAGCGGTTATTCTCACCGATGAAGTTGGCGACAAAGGCATTAACTGGTTCATCGTAAAGCTTACTCGGCGATGCCAGCTGCTGCACAATTCCATCGTCGAATACAGCGATGCGATCTGACATCGTCAGCGCCTCTACTTGGTCGTGGGTGACGTACATCATAGTGACACCCAAGTCTTCGTGGATGTGCTTAATTTCGTACTGCATTTCCTCACGCAGGTTTTTATCCAGTGCACCCAGTGGCTCATCCATCAAGACCAACTTAGGCTCAAAGACCAACGCACGAGCTACGGCTACACGTTGCTGCTGACCACCTGATAGCTGCGCCGGGCGTCGATTGGCAAAATGATCTAGGCGTACCATCTTCAGTGCTTTAGTCACACGGTCAGTGATTTCTGATTTGCCCATGTTGCGTACTTGAAGTGGAAAGGCGAGGTTTTCAGCAACACTCATATGCGGGAAGAGTGCATAATTTTGGAAGACCATACCGATGTCGCGCTTATGCGGTGCGACATTGTTAATCGACTGGCCGTCGAGGATGATTTTACCGTTGGTGGCTGTTTCAAATCCTGCGAGCATCATCAGACAGGTAGTTTTACCGGAACCCGAAGGGCCCAACATGGTTAAAAACTCACCTTGAACCATGTCTACATTGAAGTCTTTTACTACTAGGTGAACGCCGTCATAACTCTTTTGTACGTTGATAAACTGCACTAAGAAATCGGGATTAGAACCCATAAATCTGCACCTTTATTTTTTTATAGTTATTTTTGAATCGACTTGATACTAGCAAGGCTTTTTCAATTTCACAACACAGATTGAGCAAATGGTATACATTAAAACACTGCTCAGTAACTCATTGATCTTTTTAGATCAATGAGCTAGCCATCGACATTTTAAATGCTAATAGTGACATTTGTATTTGTTATCCAGCCTATAATTTCAGCAAAAGCGGGTCGCGCTAAACGCATCAATTTTTATCGGTGCGCGGCGTCTGTGCAACAGTGCTTCTACGACTTTAGCTGTCATTGGCGCACAGGTAAGTCCCAAATGTTGATGCCCAAAAGCGTAAACTACGACCTTGCTTTTCGGCGCAAAATCAATCACTGGTAAACTGTCGGGAAGGGTTGGCCGAAAGCCCAACCAAAATGAAGCGCCCTCTGTATTCAAACCCGGTAACATCTGCTGCGCCGCAGCTTTCATGACAGCTTCACGACTGTCACTGGCTGGCTCATCCAACCCTGCCAGCTCAACAGTACCTGCAAATCGATGGCCCATCGCCATCGGTGTGGCGATGAACTTATTATCGCCCTCCATAATCGGTCGGCTAAGAGCCACCGCAGGCTCAGGGCAAGTGATATGATAGCCGCGCTCAGTTTCAAGCGGCATACTGCTATGCGCAGGTAAAAGGCGCGCTGAAAAGGCACCACAGGCGATGACCAAATAATCTGAGCTAATATAGCGCTTTTGCGTGCGCAAATGGCTGCGCCCTTCATGCTCGAAAAAATCTAGCGCTCTCTCACAGTGGAACTGCCCGCCCTCTTGAATAAACGCCTCGTACAGCACCTTTACTAAAGCGCAGGGGTCGTGTACATAAGCATGATCATAGAGACGATGGCCATAATTAAATTCACGTGATAGCCCTGGTTCTAACTGCTGCAGTTCGCTTGCTTGCAAATCATCAATTTTAAACCCCAATTGCCTTCTGAAATCCATATCAGCTGAAGCTTTCTCAAATGCATCGCGCGTTCTGTAAACCTGTAAATAATCACCTGTCTTGATCAGCGACTCGCAGCTAATACTTTGCATTAGAGCCATATACTCATCGACACTAGGCCCCGAGAGGCGATGTATCGCTTTACCATTGGCAAACAGGTCATCACTTAAACCTGATTTTAGATACCTCACCAGCCAGGGCAGCAATTTGGGCAAATAGCGCCACCGCACCTTTAGCGGACTCTTGTGATCAAGTAACCAAGCGGGCACTTGCCTTATCGTCTGCGGACTTGCTAGCGGCATAAACGAAGAGCGAGCAATAAGCCCGGCATTTCCGAAAGAGCACCCCATACCTGGTACTTGAGCATCGAGCAAGCTCACCTCAAAGCCGCTGCGCTGTAATCTCAACGCAGTGGTAACCCCCACAATACCTGCACCGACGACTGTGACATGACTCTTGCTCAAAACAATACCTCAATCAATATTTTTCGCTGCGTAGAACATTTTCCAATTTTAGCGCTCTCAAACAACAGAGCGGTTAAACTATAGCGTGTTTTGTGACTTTTAAACGCTGACACCACACAAAGTAATTTAATTTTACTGATGAACTCAATCGAAGTGATTTTATTACACTTGAACAACCACACTCCCAGGTTGAGTCTCGAGAGGACACCATGAAAAAATCAGCCAAACTCATTCCTATTATCGCGCTGTCTGCGCTGCTCGGTGGTTGTGCCACCTCCAATCTCAGTGGGGATACTTATACCCGCGATGAAGCCCGCGCAGTACAAAACGTTCAGTACGGCACTATAATTTCAGCGCGTCCTGTCGTCATAGAAGGGCGTACGGAGGGTGTTGTGGGCACCGCTGGCGGAGCGGCAATCGGCGGTATCGCAGGTAGCGGTGTCGGCGGTGGCAGCGGCCGTCAAATTGCAACCGTTGCCGGGGCCATTCTCGGCGGCATCATTGGGCAAAACATCGAGGAGCGCGCCACCCGCGCCCAGGGGCAGGAACTCACCGTGCGACTCGACAGCGGCGAGACTATCTCTGTGGTACAGCAGGTAGATCAGGCGAACTTCTTCTCGGCCAACGAGCGCGTCAAATACCTCAACCACAACGGCACTGCACGTATCAGCTACTAAAAACGCCCGTGTGAGTGAGCCCGTTAAGCTCATTCACACTTGCTCTACCATTCACGACTGGCTGCGCAGTACATAGCGCCAGCTGGCTAATACCCTCTTAATAACTCAACTGTTATTGCGAACAAAGCGTTCAACAGCGCTGGGATCTAACCTGCCCGCCTGCTCACCGATCAACTCGCCACTGGGATTGAACAACAAAAAAGAAGGGGTTCCACGAAAAGCCTCTCCACTGAGCTGCAAGTAGGATGCCGCGGCAAATGGCAGTTCAGCTAAGTAACTTGGAAAGCGCATCTGCGTTTGCTCGATAAACTGTTGCGCTCGCCCGCGGTAACGCTCGCCGTCTATACTGACACCAAACACATCGATAGCTTTACCTTTGTGCTTTTCGTAAAGCGCAGACAATCCGGGCGTTTCAGCGCGGCATACACTGCAGTCGTGACTCCAGAAAACCACCAGCGACCACTTGCCCTTGCCGAGCTTAGCCTCTAGCGTGGTCGGCTCTCCACTAAAGCTTTGCAGCGGCATCGCCTGGGCGGCTGTATAAAACATCAAAGCAACGAGGGCGCTAAAAACACTAAATAGTTTTTTCATATGAGACACCTAGAAAGTTTACGTTCAGCTAGGATGCCAGATTTCAAATCGAGTTCAATCTTTTTGGTAGGCAAAAACCGTGAGAGGGAGCGAGGGAGACAAGTGATAATTGAACGACCTTGTTTCGATTACCACTCGTTATAGCGCTTTCAATGTACTGACACCGCTCCATGGCATCAAAAATCCCTATTCATGAATACTCCGGCGCTGAAAAGAATCATAGCGAGACGTACAAAGCTTGTCGCTGTGAAAATTTTCACAAAGACAGCAAGAAAAAAATATGGTAAAGGCTAAAACAAAAAACCAACCAATTGAAAATTAATACAATTTTCAAAACTACAGCACAAAAACAGCC
>JBMZCU010000003.1:0-35031 GCA_049613705.1 Pseudomonadales bacterium
GCCGATAGGTTTGAACCTCTTCGTGACTTCGGGCATTACCGGTATGAGCTTGGCCAAGGTCGTGAAAGCAGCGACACCTTTCATGTTGGTGTTGATGTTCTTCCTGATCTTGGTGACTTACATCCCATCGATCTCTACCGCGCTGCCCTACAGCATCATGGGGCCAGAGCTGGTAAATCCTTGATATGCACTTGGGTTCGCTGCGCCGAGCCCATTTCTAGTTAAACGTTCAGTTCACTGCAGTGCTCTGTATCTTCGATCTGCTGATACAGAGTACTGTACTTAATCCGGTGAACGCGCTGCTAAATGCTGGCTAAGTCATTGCAAGCTTTAAGGTTATTACCTTAGTTTGCCGTGCCACATAAACGGTGCTGCAAAGGCCAGCTTGTGTCATATTTTCTATCCAAACGTTCTGTTTTTATGTATAGAAAATTAATTATTAATTAACCCATCCTTACTACCAAATCCTCCTTTGCCTGCTAGGCTTTTTAGTGTGGGCACTCGCTCACTGCGCTATTTATTGGGCGCACGGGGCTGGTTTGCGAGACTGCTGTCTCTGCCCTGTCTGTATGATGTTTGAATAGGGAGAGTTCGATGGTTTCCATTTCACTAGATGTCACTTGGCGACGGGGATTAATCTACAGCGTGCGAGTCGCACTATGCGGTTTTTTAGTAGCGGGAGGACTGCAGGTCAGTGCCAGCCAAGTCACGCCCAGCCACGTCTTTCAGCTCAGTGAGCAACTGCTTTCAGACATTGAGCTGATTCGTCATGCTCAGGGTATTTACAGTCAAGCCAAAGAGCCGGAAGTGCAAATCGATAAAGTGCCGCTCCAGGTGTATGTGAAATCACTGGAAGTGCGCACTAAAGTGATTTACTTACAGCGCAAGTTTTCCCAGCAACCACTGGCGGTTAAAGAAGTACCGCTGCGAGCGCTGCACTCACAGGATGTGTTCAACAGCGTAACTAGCCTCTTGGAGGCGCTGCAGCCGATCAAAGCTAAACTAAAGATAGAGAACTCGGCGCAGGCCCCTTATGTCGCGGGTAAAACCCCAGCCAATGTCTACGAGAACCTGTGGCAGGCCTCCTACAGTTTAGATGAGCTAGTGGGTTCTATCAGCCCCAACCTCGTGTACCGCAATATGCTCTACGCGCTGGAAGACACTAAAATGCTGGCCGCCAGCTTGAATGTCACATTGAACGACCAAGTACCGCCGGTTACTGAGAACGTTAAGCCGATTGCGCCAAATATTGAAGGTTACAAGAACCTCTACCGCCTGGCGCGGATTGAGCGCAAGTTGAGCTTGCCCGCAGTCGGTGTGCGGCCTTTCCCCTCGGGCGAGATTAGCCCTTCGGATGTTTTCGATACAACAAATAATATTCTCGCTGAGCTGGCGCGACTCAAAGTGGCGCGCGCAGTAACTGAACCGCATGGTGCGTTGGCGCTGCCCAGCGGCAAGCGTCCGGCAGATGTGCTGGAGAAAATGCGCCTGCTAGGGCGGTATCTCGACAGCATTGCGCAGCGCATATAGGAGAGATGCCATGGCTTATTTCACGCACTTGAGCGCCGTGTTCAGTCAGCTGGCGATCGCCAAGAAGATAGCTGTCATCCCTGCGATACTGTTGAGTTTGTCGGCGATTGGCGCAGTGGTGGTTTCACTGTCTGCGGACAAGCTCAAAGTGAGCATCGATCAGATCACAGAAGACTCTATCCCCGTCTCTAAGCTGGCCTCAAGTTTGATTGCTAACACGTATGCTACCCAAGTGGCGGTGAAACAGTACTACTACTCGCACAGCGCAAATGACCTCGCGCTGATAGAGTTGAAGCTTGAGCAACATAGCTGGCTGCTTGCAGAGCTGGAACTTCAGTTACTAAGTCAGGAGCAGCGGGTAATATTGGGCGAGCTATTGGACTACACGCCAGGATACGCGGCACTGCTCAATCGTGAATTATCTAAAGTGGTGCGCGATAAAGATGCACTCGTCAGTCACTTCAATAACGTGCAGGGGCCACATTTAGGCAACTTGCTGACCAATGTTAAAAATGCCTCCTACACCGATCCGGCGGTGGCACGTGAGGCGGGGGTGGTGCAGCTTCACCTGTCGCAGTTGCTCTATTACTTCAATATTTACGCCGCGGGTGGGCGCAGCGCTGATTACATGCGCTCGGAACTTGAATTGATGGCGTTGAAAGAGCGCGTGATAGATTTGCTCGATGCTGTGAGGGTGTACTCCGATGAGCGTATCGTCAATTGGCTGGCTGAATTTTCTGAGCAGTTAAACAGCGCCGACGAGCAGTTGCAGCAGCTGAAAGTCGCCAGTGATAACAACCGAGTTTTTATGTCGCAGACGATCCCGCAAGCGCGCTTTGAGATGGAAAACTATGTGCTGCGTCTGCAAGTTTCCGCTAACAGTGTGAGTGCTCAAGTCAGCGCTAATGCCCACGCCAATATAGCGCAGATGACTTGGCGCAACAGCTTAATCAGTGTGGCTGCGTTGGTGCTCGGAATCTTGCTGTCGCTGTGGGTGATCCGCAAGATTACCTCGCCAATTGAGAGTTTGAGCAACAAGATACTCGAGATCGCAGACAGCGGTGAATTGAGTGCGCGGGTGGTGGATTTGCCCCAGGATGAAATTGGCCGTGCAGGCGTCGCATTTAATAAGATGTTAGCACAGCAACAGCAGGTTATCGGTGAAGTGAGCCGTGTGGTGGGGCAGCTCTCCGTTGGCAACTTTGACTCGCGCATGGAAAAGCAAGCCAAGGGCGACTTCCTCGTACTCAAAACTGCGCTCAACCGCAGTTGCGGCAATATTGAAACGAGCATGGCTGTGATCTCCCAGACGATGCTTGCCCTGCGCGATGGCAATTTTGATCAGCTGCCAGAGAGTGAGGGATTAGAGGGGAACTTTGAACAAAGTGTGGTGCGCGCACGCGATACCATGAGGGCCTTAGGTGCGGCTATTTCAGACATCAGTGCAGTGATGCATGGAGCCTGTCACGGTGATTTTAGCCTGCGCGTCAGTGCGGATGTCAGCGGGGATCTGCAAGGGCTCAAACAGAGTATCAATACCTCGATGTCCTCACTGGAAGATACTGTCAGTGAGATTATGGGAGTGGCGAACGCGATGAGTGAAGGGGTGTTGAGCCAGCAGATCGATGGCCGCTACCAAGGGCAATTGGCACTGATAACCGAGGGCTTAAACGCCACACTCGATAACCTAAAAGCGACAGTTGGCGATGTGCAGCAGATGGCAGATAAGGTTAAGCACGGCGCTAAACATATCAGCGATGAAGGGCAAAAGCTGGATACTAAGATCGCCACTCAAATGGATGCAGTGACCGAGATTGTGGCCAGTATGAAGCAAGTGCTGGTAGCTGCTGAGCTGAACGCGCAGAGCTCTGGAACGGTAAACCAAGTCATGCAAAATTCGCTACGAGAGTCCGAGGAGAGCCGAGAAGTGCTCGACTTGGCGATGCACTCGATGTCTCAGATTAAAGCATCGAGCAGCAGGATTTCAGAGATTATTGAGGTGATAAACGCGATTTCTTTCCAGACCAACATTTTAGCCCTTAACGCGGCGGTTGAAGCGGCTCGTGCAGGTGATCACGGGCGAGGATTCTCGGTTGTTGCACACGAGATAAGGGCGCTGTCGCAGCGCACATCAGAGGCGGCTAAGGATATTGAAGTCCTGATTAAGGACAGCTCAGTGAAAGTCATTGAAGGTAATGACTTAGTCTTGCAGACCGGTGAGGCGCTGCAGCGGATATACAGTACCTTGCAGCAAACCGGTGTCATGGTGGCGGATATCACCGTCGCCAGCAACCAGCAGATCGATAGCGTACAAGATGTTAACAGCGCCATAGAGCAGCTCGAGGTACTCAGTGAACAAAATAAGCACTTGGTGCAAAGCGCGGCTGCTGCCAGCACTTCATTGGACGATCAAGCGGCTACGCTGAGCGGATTAATGGCGCATTTTGAACTCGAACAAGACAGCCCACACCCTGGAGAGGAACCGCCGCAGAGCGCGCTTGCCACTGGATAAATAGCAACCAGAGCTAAAATCTGCTGAAAACTTTGCTACTATGCACATCAGCGTCGTTGACGCACTTTGTAAATGACAGCCACAGGTAGTGAATGAGCCAGCAGAAAAGAGACGCGATCGATAGCGAAAACTTGCGCATAGGTCGCCAGATACGCGATTTACGCAAAGCCAAAGAGGTTACCTTGATGGTGATGGCCCAAAAAATAGGCCGTTCTGTCGGGTATATCAGCCAGGTTGAGCGCGGTGTCTCATCGCTACCTATCCCGGTCTTGCAGTCAATCTGCGAAGTGCTGGACGTCAATATTAGCTGGTTCTTCCATACGAATGAGCCGGTGCCCGTGGATGAGATGAACTACATTGTGCGCGCCAGTAACCGGCGCAGCCTCAACTTTACCGGCACTGGGATTCGCGAGGAGTTGCTGTCGGCGCGCCTGAGCGGTCAGATGCAGATGATCCTCTCTACTTACGCCCCGGGGGCGGGCTGTGAAGAGCCACGCCAGCGCAAGGGCGAGGAGTGTGGTTACGTGCAGTCCGGCCAGCTGCAGCTAAAAATAGGCGCTAAAGTATTTTTGCTTGAAGCCGGTGACAGCTTTACCTTGGAAGGTGATGAGCCGCACTGGGCAAGCAATCCCTCGAGTGATCAGGAGGCCGTGGTGGTGTGGACGCTACCGGGCGCCAGTTACTAGTTAAGCGCTGTCACTGATAGAGGGCCGGTATTCACCGGCCCTTTTTTTTAGGCTTTGAGCGCCTCATCCAGCACGGCGCAAAAGCGCTTGACTGTACCGTCTACGTCGTAGAGTTTATCCAGCCCGAACAAGCCGATGCGGAAGGTCGAAAAATCGGCGGGTTCGTCGCACTCTAGTGGTACTCCTGCGGCGATCTGTGTGCCCAGCGCGGCGAATTTGGAACCGCTCTTTAGCGCGGCATCGTCGGTGTAGCTGACAATTACGCCTGGAGCGGCAAACCCGCTGTCCGCCACGCTGGCGACGCCGCGGGCTGCGAGCGCGGCGCGCATCTTGTCACCCAAGTCCCACTGCGCCTGTTTCAGCTTGTCCAAGCCGTAGGCCTTAGTCTCATCCATGACCTCGCTGAAGCTGGCCAGCGCATCGGTCGGCATAGTGGCGTGGTAGGCGTGACCGCCGTTGAGGTAGGCCTGCATAATCTGCTGCCACTGCTTTAAGTTGCAGGCAAAGCTGCTGCTCTCAGTCTGCTCGAGAAGCTCGACAGCGCGCGCGCTCAACATGGCGAGGCCACAGCACGAGGGGCCGCTCCAGCCCTTTTGCGGTGCGCTGATCAGCACGTCGACACCGCACTCTCGCATATTGATCCAGATCGCTCCCGAGGCGATACAGTCTAGTACCATGATGCCACCGACACTGTGAACGGCATCGCTCATCGCTTTGATGTAGTCATCTGGCAATATGATGCCCGAGGCCGTCTCGACGTGAGGGGCAAACACAACCTTGGGCTTTTCTGATTTGATAGCCGCAACAACCTGGTCAATGGGTGCTGGTGCAAAGGGGGTTTTAGGCTCGCTGTTATCGCGTTGCGCTTTGAGTACAGTGATGCTGCTGGCGATGCGCCCGCGCTCTAAGATTTGGCTCCAGCGAAAGCTGAACCAGCCGTTGCGCACCACTAAGCAAGGGCTGTCAGTGGCAAACTGCCTGGCGACGGCTTCCATGGCGTAGGTTCCACTGCCGGGAATCACGATGGCCTGTTCGGCGCTGTACACCTCGCAAAGTGTCTGCGAAATATTGCGCATTACACCTTGAAAGCGCTGTGACATGTGGTTAAGTGCACGGTCGGTGTACACCACAGAAAATTCTGCGAGCCCCAGCTCTCGATTTTGCTGCTCTGCTACGGTCATTAATTTATCCTCGTGAAATTATTGTTTATTTTTTCATATAATTTTGCACAACGGCGTATTTCTTAGCTAGTGCCAGTGACTATAATTTGCTCATCCAGTGCTTTTGTTATTGATTTATTGGGGATTTATTTTTTGCTACAGCCTAGGGATAACGGGTAATAGAGAAGATAATTTATTTTTGTAGCAGTCATTGACATGAAGTGTGCTTTTATTGGATCATTGAGATGAAATTATTTAAGATTATTTCATTAGCAAAGAACTGATATTTACACTTACGCCGAGGGCAGCATGAAAATACTTGTCGCAATAAAGCGGGTAGTCGACGCGAACGTCAAAGTCAGAGTAAAAGCTGACAACTCCGATGTGGAGCTTGCAAACATCAAGATGGCGATTAATCCATTTTGCGAAATCGCGGTTGAAGAGGCGATTCGCCTGCGCGAAGCCGGTGTGGCAAGTGAAGTGATTGCTGTAAGCGTGGGGCCAGACAGCTGCCAAGAGCAGTTGCGCACCGCGCTGGCACTCGGTGCAGATCGCGCGATTCAAGTGCAGACAGACAATAGCCCAGAGCCACTGGCGGTCGCTAAACTGCTCAAAGCAGTAGTTGATCAGGAGCAGCCGCAATTGGTGATAACAGGTAAGCAGTCTATCGATGCGGACAACAACCAGACCGGACAAATGCTGGCGGCGCTGACGGGTATGTCTCAGGGCACCTTTGCCTCTGAAGTACTTGTCGAGGGTGACAGTGTCAACGTGACCCGCGAAGTCGACGGTGGCTTGCAGAAAGTCACACTGAAGCTACCGGCGCTGATCACCACAGATTTACGCCTCAATGAGCCGCGCTTTGCCTCGCTGCCGAATATCATGAAAGCTAAGCGCAAGCCGCTGCAGACTATCGCCGCCGCCGAGTTGGGTGTCGATACAACTCCGCGCCTCGAAGTGCTGGAAGTGACTAATCCACCCGAGCGCAGCGCCGGTGTGATCGTTAACTCTATGTCCGAGTTAGTGGACAAACTGAAGAATGAAGCGGAGGTAATCTAATGAGCATTTTGGTGATAGCTGAACAGGCCCAGGGCGAAATCAAGGCGGCGACATTGAGCGCGCTGCAGGCGGCTGTAGAGTTAAAGGCGCAGGGTGCTGGCGATATTTCGCTGTTGGTTAGCGGCGCCCAGGCCGCGGTGGCCGCTGAGCAGGCGAGTGCCTTTGCAGGTGTCGACAAAGTCCTGTTGGCGGGAGATGCCAGCTTGGAGCATCAACTGGCTGAAAACGTGGCACCTGCAGTGCACTCGATGACAGATCAAGGTCAATACAGCCATATTTTGGCGGCGGCGACCAATCAGGGTAAGAACGTGTTACCGCGCTTGGCAGCGCTGCTAGATGTGGCCCAAGTTTCTGAAATTATAGAGGTCGTTAGCGCAGATACGTTTGTGCGTCCAATTTATGCAGGCAATGCCTTGGCCAAAGTGCGCAGCACCGATAGCGTCAAAGTGATCACGGTGCGCGCAGCGGCATTTGATCCGGTTGCAACCCAGGGCGGCAGTGCGGCAATCGAGAACTTAGATATCGCTCAGGACAGCGGTCTCTCCAGCTTTGCCGGTGAAGAGTTGAGTGTGTCTGAGCGCCCAGAGTTGGGTACTGCGCGCACTATTATTTCCGGCGGGCGCGGTATGCAAAGTGGCGACAACTTTGTGTTGCTGGAGAAAGTGGCCGACAAGCTCGGTGCTGCTGTGGGCGCTTCGCGCGCCGCGGTTGATGCAGGCTTTGTACCAAACGATATGCAGGTGGGGCAAACCGGAAAAATCGTCGCGCCCGACCTCTATGTCGCGGTGGGTATCTCAGGGGCGATCCAGCACTTGGCTGGGATGAAAGACTCTAAAGTCATTGTTGCGATTAACAAGGATGAAGAGGCACCTATTTTTGGCGTATCCGACTACGGTTTAGTTGCCGACTTGTTCGAGGCGCTACCGCAGCTGGAGCAGGAGCTGTAAGGCACTGGGGCATGGTTTGAGGCGCGCGGGCAGGTAAACTAGCGGCGTGTCTCACAGATTAACAGTGCGTACGGTGCACTGACAGGACACAACAATGAAAGCAACATACAAAGTCGTTTTAGACTGCCCCGACCGCGTCGGAATTGTGACAAGAGTCGGTGAAGTGATCACTCGCAATGGCGGTTGGATCTGCGAGGCCTCACATCACTCGGACGAGGAGAGCAACTGGTTCTTCTCGCGCCTTGAAGTGCAGGCTGATTCGCTGCCTTTTGGTATAGAACAGCTCGAGAGAGAGTTCGCAGAACTCAAGCGCGAGCTGCAGCTTAACTTACGCCTGATTGACAGCGCACGTCCCAAGAAAGTCGTGTTGATGGCGAGCAAGGGCAGTCACTGCCTGTCTGATTTACTGGATCGCTATCAAAGCGGTGATTTGAACTGTGAAATTAGCTGTGTCATCTCCAACCACGCTGACATGCAGGGCTTGGTCGAGTGGTACGGTATCCCCTTCCACCATGTGGTGATAGAGAAGGACAACAAGGCGCCGGGCTTTGCCAAAGTCGAAGAGCTGGTTGATGAGTACCAGGCCGAGTGCGTGGTGTTGGCGCGCTACATGCAAATTTTGCCGCAGGCACTGTGTGAAAAGCTGCGCCACAAGGTGATCAACATTCACCACAGTTTTTTGCCTTCATTCATCGGTGCCAAGCCCTATCACCAGGCGTCGCGTCGCGGAGTTAAATTGATTGGGGCGACTTGTCATTACGTGACCGAACAGTTGGATGAGGGGCCTATCATCGATCAGGACGTAGTGCGCGTCAGCCACAGCGATCAGGTTGAAGATTTGGTGCGCTTGGGCAAAGATGTCGAGAAGACCGTGCTGGCCAGAGGGTTGCGTGCCCACCTTGAAGACCGCGTCTTAGTGCACGGCAATAAGACAGTCGTCTTTAACTAGCTGTTTGCGCCGAGGTACCCCTCGCTACACAGCTTAAATGAGGAATTGTACGCGCCTTAACAGCTTGGGCCGCGTAACAAGATCCCAATAAAGGGCCGCACAGCGCCCAATAATAATATAAGGCGGGCGCACTGCGCTCGCTCAGGAGAGAAACATGGCAAAGCAACTTCCCAAATCGGCACAAGTTGTCATCGTCGGCGGCGGTGTAATCGGCTGTAGTGTCGCCTATCACCTCACCAAGCTCGGTTTTACCGATGTGGTCTTGCTAGAGCGCCGTCAGTTGACTTGCGGCACCACCTGGCACGCGGCAGGTCTTGTACCGACACTGCGCGCCACGTACAACATGTCGATGTTGGCCAACTACAGCGCCAGCCTCTACGAGCAGCTACAAGCTGAGACTGGTCAGGCGACAGGTTTTGTGCGCAACGGCTCGTTGACGATAGCCACCAACAAAGAGCGTTTGAGCGAACTCAAGCGCGGTGCCTCTATGGCCAAAGTGGCAGGTTTTCCCTGCGATGTGATTGACCCAGAACAGGCGCGCGATTTGTGGCCACTGCTCAACATCGACGATGTGCTCGGCGCGATTCACCTGCCGATGGACGGCATGGCGAGCCCGGTTGATGTCACCCAGGCGCTGGCTAAAGGCGCACGCATGGGCGGCGCGCAGATCTTTGAAGGTGTCAAAGTACTGGATATGAAGGTCCGCGATGGCAAGGCTGCGGGCGTGATCACAGAGCAGGGCGATATCGACGCTGAGTACGTAGTTAACTGCGCTGGTATGTGGGCGCGCGAGTTCGGCCGCAAGGCTGGGGTCAACGTGCCGCTGCACGCCGCGGAGCACTTCTATGTGGTGACAGAGAACATGCCGAACCTCAAGCACGGCCTGCCGACACTGCGCGATATGGACGGCTACTGCTACTACAAAGAAGATGCCGGTAAGCTGCTCATCGGTATGTTTGAGCCAGGCGCTAAGCCCTGGGGTATGGACGGTATTCCAGAAGATTTCTGCTTCGATGAGCTGCCGGAAGATTTTGAGCACTTAGAGCCTTACTTAGAAGCGGCGATGCACCGCGTGCCAGAGCTCGAACAGACGGGGCTGCAGGTTTTCTTCAACGGCCCTGAGTCTTTCACCCCGGACGATCGTTACCACTTGGGCGAAGCGCCTGAGCTGCGTAACTATTTCGTCGCGGCGGGCTTTAACTCTGTCGGTATTCAGTCCGCTGGTGGTGCCGGTAAAATGCTTGCCGAGTGGATCAAAAAGGGCCACGCCCCGCGCGATCTGTGGGATGTGGATATCCGCCGCAACATGCCATTCCAAGGTACTCAACAGTATTTGCAAGAGCGTACTACAGAGACCCTGGGGCTGCTCTATGAGACGCACTACCCGTTCAAGCAGTTTAAGACAGCGCGCGGCGTACGTCGCTCAGTCCTGCACGAGCAGCTTAAAGCACAAGGTGCAGTTTTCGGCACTGAAAACGGTTGGGAGCGCGCCAACTGGTTTGCCAACGAGGGTCAAGAAGCGACCTATGAATACTCTTTCGGCCGCCAAAACTGGTTTGAAAACAATGCCCAGGAGCACAAAGCTGTACGTGAAGCGGTCGGTGTTATCGATCAGAGTTCGTTCTCTAAGTACCAGGTAGAAGGCCCGGATGCACTGAGCTTCCTCAACCGCATCTGTAGCAACAACGTAGACGTCGCCGAGGGCAAGATGGTCTACACCCAGTGGCTCAATGAGCGCGGCGGTATCGAGGCGGATGTCACGGTGACGCGCCTAGGTGAAGACAAATTTATGGTCGTCTCCGGTGTCGCCTGTCAGAACCGCGACATCGACTGGCTCAAGCGCAACAAAGGTGAAGCTGAAGTGGTGGTTGTCACCGATGTCACCTCTGCCTATGCCGTTGTTACTGTGATGGGGCCGCGCTCGCGCGAGACTCTGGCTAAGTTGACACGTGATGATATGTCTAACGAGGCATTCTCGTTCGCCACCTCCCGTGAGATCGAGTTGCACTACGCCGTAGTGCGCGCCTCGCGTATCACTTACGTCGGTGAGCTGGGCTGGGAGCTTTACATCCCGACCGAGTACGCGCCGAGCGTCTACGAGGCGGTGTGTGAAGCAGGTGCCGAGTTCGGTATCCGCCCTTACGGCTATCACACCATGAACTCGTTGCGCATGGAGAAGTGCTACCGCCACTGGGGCCACGACATCACAGATGAAGATACGGCGCTGGAAGCGGGCCTGGGCTTTGCCTCTGACTTTAACAAAGAGGGCGGCTTTATTGGTAAAGAGGCGCTGCTGGCGCAGAAGGCCGCAGGCCCACTGACCAAGCGCTTTGTCGCCTTTACCTTCGAGAATCCAGAGCCGCTGTGCTACCACGAAGAGCCTATCTACGCCGATGGCAAGATAGTCGGGCGCACTACAGCGGGCATGTTCGGCCACACCGTAGGCGCGACTGTCGCCATGGGTTATGTAGAGCATGCAGAAGGCGTGACCAAAGACTGGCTGGACAGCACTAGTTTCGAGATCGAAGTGGAGTGCGAGCGTTACAAAGTGACGCCATCACTACGCTCGGTCTACGATGCAGCGATGGAAAAAATCAAATGCTAACCTCTGTCTCGATGAGCACAGAGGCTACTGCATAACAGCATCTATGTAGTAAGACCCCAAAGGGCGCGCAGGGCGCCCTTTTTTTGTGCCTGCGAAAAGTGCAAGCAAACTGTTGAGCGGAGCACGCTGTTAGACTGGCCTCGTGCTCCTGCAGAGCAGCAGGCCCGCGAAGGCCAAGAACTGCGCTATAGATAAATAATCTTGAGTCCCTGTTTTACTTTTTCTGCCAGTATGTGCGTCTCCATTACTTTGCTCATCTCTATGGTCAGGCTCTGTAAGTTGTCGAGTTTGAGCAGCAGTTTGAAGTCTTCAAAGTTGGCATAGCTGACATCTAAGTGCTCCAAAGCGGTGAGCTGTCCGAGGAAGTCGTAGTTAGTGACGGGCGTGCGCACTAAACTCAAACTGCGCAGCTGGGTGAGCTGGCCAAGCATTTGAACGTCGCTCACTCTGGTGTAGCCGAGATTGAGAGATGCTAGTTCAGTGAGCTGGGTTAGCGGGGCTACATCAGCCACTTTAGTGCCGTAGAGCGAGAGGGTCTGCAGTGCAGGCAGTTGTGACAGGGGTGTCAGATCAGTCACCTTAGTGCCTTTGAGGTTTAGCTTTTCGAGCTTTTGCAGTTGGCTGAGCGGTGTTAAATCGGCGACGTTCGTGTAGATCAGCGACAGTAACTTGAGTTCAGTGAGTGGTTTTAGCGGCGTCAGATCAGAGATTTGATTGTAGTTGGCAGAGAGGATTTCCAGCTGGGTAAAGTAGGATAATTCTCTCGGCAGCTGTGTTATTTGATCAAACTCGTCGAGTGTCAACAGCAGCATGTCGCTGCTCAGGGCATCGGTAATTTTTTCTGTGACATTGAACGGGGCGATTTGATTCGCCTGTTGTGAAGATGTAGGTTGTGCAGCGACACTGGTGCACATGATGGCGATCAATGCAGCGGCAGATAAGGTTTTCATAGCGACCTCCTGGCAACGCGGCAGCGGTATACGCACCGGTTGCGATTTGCTGGCCAAGTGGCAGTACTTAAATACTACCACTTGGCCAGCGAGAAGATAGCTATTTACCTGCCTCGAGTGCCGTAGGGGTTAACCCCGGTGCTTGCCGCGCTTTTCTTTCATTTCCTCAAACTTAGCCAGTTGCTCGGCAGTGAGAATCTCGCCCATCTTCTGTTTCATAAAGACAAGGCTATCGATACGCGCCATCGCCTGGATGGATGCCCTCGCTTTGACGTCGGCCAGTGCAGTATCGAAATTAGCGGCGTTCACGTCCAGCTTGCGAATGGCCTCGTGCAGCGCTTTGCGTTCATCGCGCTTTGCCTCGCGGCTGGCGCTCTGCTGTTCGAACAGCGCTTTTACCTTGGCCTTTTGCTCGTCGCTGAGGTCGAGCTTCTTCGCTAAGCGCTCAACACTTTTACCTTTTTTGTGCTTTCTGTCGTGCTGCCCGCTGCGCTCGCCATCGCCGTAAAAACCTTCGGCGTGAGCCAGTTGAGTGATGCCAAAAGTGCTGGCCATGATAAAGGCGGGAACGCTTAGCAGAGCGATTGTTTTCTTTTTCAGTTTCATCGTTGGACTCTCCTGTGTTGTGTCTCGATGGGAGAGAGTATGCTGCAGCTAAATGCTAAGTTGGGTTGCGCTTGTGTAAAGTTGTGTAAAGGGTTTTACACTCTCGCGCCCAGGCTCGTTAGAATAGGTTGAATGAGTAAACGCACACAGGTTGTTGGAGTACACATGAGTCAGATAAAACTGCTGCTGGTAGATGATGATAGAGAGCTCTGCGCACTGCTATCGAGCTATCTCGAGTTCGAGGGCATTGAGGTGGCAACGGCCAACGATGCACAGCAAGCACTGGAGTTACTCGCGCAGCGACGCTTCGATATCGCGGTGTTCGATATTATGATGCCGGGAATCTCTGGCCTAGAACTGCTACAGCAACTGCGCCCGACCAGTGCGATGCCGATCATTATGTTGACCGGTAAAGGTGGGGAAATCGACCGTATCTTGGGATTGGAGATGGGGGCCGACGACTATTTGGCCAAACCTTGTAACCCGCGTGAATTACTGGCGCGCGTGCGCGCCGTGCTGAGGCGTACGCAAGCGAATTCGGCCGGTGAGTCCGCCGGGGGCAATCTCAGCGCCATGGGTATTGAGCTCAATGGAGCGACCCGCGATGTCAGTGTTCAGGGGCAGCCAATGGAGTTGACCAGTGCCGAATTCAGTGTGCTGCAAGTACTGATGTCTCAGCCTGGTAGCATAGTCAGCAAGGCAGAGCTGACCGAGAAAGTACTGCACCGCCAACTGACCGCCTACGACAGGGCGATTGATGTGCACCTCAGCCGAGTGCGGCAGAAATTGGCGCTGCAGCTGCCAGGTGTTGAGTTGATCAAAACAGTGCGCGGTGCCGGCTATCTATTTGTGGTGACTGAGTAATGCGCCGTCTTAAACTGCCCAGCTTTAAACGTCTTTTTTGGAAGATTTTCTTTTCACTGTGGCTCTCCAGCGCCGCTGTGATGCTGCTGACAATGCTGGTGGTGGCGCAACTCGCCGAGCGAGACAGCTATCAAGACAAAGTAAAATATCAGATCCGCGATGACATTGAGCGCTTGGTTAATTTTTACGAGGCGAGCCCGCGGTTTCGCGCGCTATTGGAGCGCAAGCAGCGCCGTGAAATGCGTAAGAAGGATTGGCAGTATCTGCGCGGTGAGGAGGCGTTAACCTTTTTTCAGCACCGCAAAAACCGCCCGCCAGTGCGTATTTACGATGACAGTGGCACGTTGATAATGGGCTCGAGTAAAACGCAGCGCGAGGGAAGTTTCAGCTTTACAGTGCGTGCTAAGAGCCAGCGCGACTACAAAGTCGCGGTTGATCTCAAGCATCCCAGAGCCAGTCTGGCGCGTTGGCAGGGTTTTATCTTCTCCGTACAGGCGTTATTGATATTGGTTAGCTCGACGCTGGCAAGCTTCATCATCAGTGCCATTGTGGTACGACCGATTAATCAGTTGCGGCGCAATGTGGCGAAGTTGCACAGTGGCGATTTTAGTCAGCGCACCGCACAGAAGCTGCAGCGCCGCGGCGATGAGATCGGTGATTTCGCACGCGAGCTCAACCAGATGGCGGAGCAGGTCGAGAAAACGTTAGTGGGCCAGCAGCGGCTGTTTCAGAATGTCTCACACGAATTGCGTGCGCCGCTGGCGCGGCTGATGGCGGCTTCAGGCATTATCGAGCAGCAAGTTGGTGCGGATCACCCGGCGGTCACTCGGGTGCAGACCGAGTGCGAGCGCCTGACTTTGCTGATCGACGAGCTGCTCTCGCTGGCGCGGCTCGATCAGCAACAGCAGAGCAACCAGCCGTTGACACTGGCGCCGCTGCTTCAAAAAGTCATTGAAGATGGCCGCTACTTGGCCGGACCACAGCAGGTGCTAACACTCACATGCGATGCCTCGCTGGGCAGTGTGGTAGGGGTGGCGTCGCTGCTAGAGCGAGCGCTCGGCAACATAGTGAACAACGCCCTCAAATACGCCGGGGAGAGTGCCCGGGTCGAATTGACGGCCAGTGTCAGCGATGCGCACGTTGTATTGACGGTGTGTGATAACGGTCCAGGTGTTCCTGAGGGTCAGCTGTCGCAGCTGTGTGAACCCTTTTTCCGTCTGGATGTAAATTCACAGGGGCACGGCTTGGGATTGGGGATTGCCAGGCAGGCACTGGAGATGCAGGGTGCGAGTTTAGTGCTCTCTAACGCATCCCCCAGCGGGTTGTGCGCAGAAATCAAACTGCAGCGAGCGCGCGGCTGAGGCGCGCACTCGCAGGGTCCAGAGGTTAGATGCGCCCTAAAGCGCGTCGGCGCCGGATTCACCGGTGCGGATACGGATAACTTGCTCCAGTGGTGATACAAAGATTTTGCCGTCGCCGATCTTACCGGTGTTGGCTGTGCTGGCGATAGCTTCGATAACTTGGTCGAGCATATCGTCGTCGATAGCGACTTCCAGCTTCACCTTGGGCAAAAAGTCGACCACGTATTCAGCGCCGCGGTAGAGTTCAGTGTGGCCCTTTTGGCGTCCGAAACCTTTGACTTCAGTCACTGTGATGCCCTGAATGCCGATTTCAGACAGTGCTTCGCGTACATCATCTAGTTTAAAAGGTTTAATCACAGCTGTGACGAGTTTCATTTTTTTCTCCTTGTATAAATTAGATCATACGATACGGCGCGCGCCGGGTGCACGGTAAAAAGCGCAGCCAGTATACTGCTTTTCAATGGCTTTATGAATCGTATAACGAGGCTGATCATCAGCTCTTGAACTCTGGGTAGGCATCCATACCGCACTCGACGATATCGCTGCCGATGTACTCTTCTTCTTGGCTAACACGAATACCTAAGGTCGATTTGAGAAGTTGCCAAATCAGTGCGCTGGCACAGAAGCACCAAGCAAAAATGACCACGATACCGAAAATCTGCGCACTCAAAGTGGCCTCAGCGTTGTTCAGCGGCACAGCGAGTAGCCCCCAGATGCCCACAACACCGTGTACTGAAATGGCGCCGACGGGGTCATCGATACGCAGTTTATCGAGACCTAAAATCGCGAATACCACTAATACGCCTGCAACAGCGCCGATGGCGACAGCCGAAGAGGCACTCGGGGAGAGCGGGTCTGCGGTGATGGCGACGAGACCGGCCAGCGCGCCGTTGAGCAGCATGGTCAGATCGGTTTTGTTGAACAGTAAACGCGCGCACAAGAGCGCAGAGATAACGCCAGCGGCTGCAGCGGCATTGGTGTTAACGAAGATCTGGGCGACGGCGTTGGCCTCACCGACATCGGACATCTTGAGCTCTGAGCCACCGTTGAAACCGAACCAGCCGAACCACAGAATAAAAGTGCCCAGCGTCGCCAGCGGCAGGTTGGCGCCTGGAATGGCGTTGACTTGTCCTTTGCGGCCATACTTACCGCGGCGCGGTCCCAGTAACAGCACGGCGGCGAGTGCGGCGGCGGCACCTGCCATGTGGACAATACCGGAGCCTGCAAAGTCAGAGAAGCCCGCGGTGCTCAAGAAGCCACCACCCCAGGTCCAATAGCCGCTGACCGGGTAGATAATGGCGGTCATCACGACGCTGAACAGCAGAAAGGCCGAGAGTTTCATGCGCTCGGCAACGGCACCTGAGACGATCGACATACAAGTGGCGACGAAGACAACTTGGAAGAAGAAGTCAGAGCGCGCCGAGTAATAGGGCGCATCTTCACCGCTCAGTGCGCTCTCCAGTGAGTGCTCATCGCCGATCAGCACGCCGAAGTTGGGCAGTATGCCTCCGGCGTCAGAGCTGTACATCAGCGCGTAACCGCAGATCAGGTACATAGTGCAAGAGATGGCGTAGAGCGCGATGTTTTTAGTCAGGATTTCGGTGGTGTTTTTCGCTCGCACCAGCCCAGCCTCCAGCATTGCAAAGCCCGCAGCCATCCACATCACCAGAGCGCCGCAGATCAAAAAGTAAAAGGTATCCAGTGCATATTTCAGCTGGGTTAGGTCAGCAGTTATAGCGCTAACAGCGGATTCCATGAGGATTCTCCATTCGATGATTAAAGTAGGTGGAGACGCAACGTGACCAGCCGCAACCGGATACCCTGCAGAACTCCCCGTGTGATGTATGCATAATCAAATGTGTTAAAGCGATAATCGTGCCAAAATAAAAAGAGCTTATTATTCAATTGGATGGCTTTGTTTTTACGAATATCATTGCGCTTATTAGCACCTTGAATAAGCGGCTGCACCAAGCTGGCGCACTGCTTTCGTGCAGCGCATAAGTTTTTGACTGGCTGTTCAGCTAGCTCTTTGGCAGCTGTGCTATACTCGGCGCAATTTGTAATTAGAGATGCCCATAAGGCATGTGGAGTCGGCGATGAATGACGCGTTGAAAGAAGGTTTGTCACAACAGTTTTCAAACCTTGTAAATAATTTACCTAAGGGCGGTGAACTGCCGGGCCAAGATCAGCTGAAGGCGCTGTTGCAGGGTGCATTTTCTAAGATGGACCTGGTGAGTCGCGAAGAGTTTGACGCGCAATCAGCGGTGCTGCAGCGCACGCGTGCGAAAGTGGAGGCGCTGGAGAAGCGCTTGGATGAGCTAGAGCAGCAGCTGAGCAAGTAATTTAGCGTAGGGGGTTTAACGGTATTGCGACTGACGTATTTACTCTCTTGGCTTAGTATCGCACTGACGCTTGCGGTGTTCAGTGTTGCGCTGCGTGCCGAACCCTCGATTACACCGACACAATGGCCGCCGCAAATTACTGCGCAGATGCGGCTTGGCAAAGCACTGTTTTTTGACACGGCCCTGTCTGAGGATCGCCAATCTAATTGTGGGACGTGCCACAAATTTGATCGCGGCGGCAGTGTCGCCAGCGCGCGCTCGTTACAGCACAATGGTGCACTGAGTGCGCGAAACGCCAGTTCCATCTTTAATCTCAATCCCGACTATAAGCTAGGTTGGCTCGCCAGTATCGATTCGCCTACTGCGCAAATTGACAAGCTGGTCGATGGCGGAGCTGTCATGGGGTTGAGCTGGGCGCAGATCGTTGAGAGGCTCAAGGCCAACACTGAGTATGTCAGCGCGTTTCGCGAGGTTTACCAGTCGCAAATCACCGCTGAGTTGGTCAACCGCGCCCTTGTCGCCTATGAGATAGCACTGACAACCCCAGCCCCTTTTGATCGTTACCTCAACGGTGAGCGCGATGCGATTTCTGCGCGTGCGCAGCGCGGCTTTTCACTGTTTAAGCGTTTTGGCTGTATCGCCTGCCATCAGGGGCGTAATGTTGGCGGCAACTTGATTCAAAAACTCGGCGTGGTTGAAGACTATCCGCTACTCGGTGGCGCGGTAGGTTTGGGGCGCTTTGCACTGACTCAGCGCGAAGATGACCGCCAGGTATTTCGCGTGCCCAGCCTGCGCAACGTCGCCCAGAGTGCGCCTTATTTTCACGATGGTTCGATTGCAGAGCTCGAACAAGCGGTTAAATTAATGGGGCGGCATCAGCTGGGTACAGAGCTCAGTGACAGCGATATTACCGCTATCGTCGCCTTTTTGAACACGTTGAGCGGCCAACCGCACCCGGAGTTGATGCCGTGAAGTTACCGCTGTTACGCACTGTTGCGGTGCTTGTACTGACAGGACTGGTCGTTTTTGGCATCTATCACGTGCAGGAGCGCGAAGCCTCTTTTAGCCTCAGTAAAGACAAAATCAACGATTATCTTAGTGAGCTTGAGCGTCTGGACGGTGAATTGGATCGGCAATTGCTGCTCTTAGACAGTTGGAACTTCCACAATTACGACGGGCTCAACGCCGCTTATTCCAATTTAAAACGCGCACTAGCGCAACCGCCTAGCTTGCCTAGCGAGCTGACGCTGGCGCTGGCACCGATTGAACAGGTACTGGAGCAGAAGTTTGACTTGATCGAGCGGCTCAAATCGCAGAGCTCTCTGTTGCGTAATTCGGTCAACTACCTGCCCAAAATCTCGCAGTTGCTGTACGTCAATATCGAGCGCGCAGTGCGAAATGAAGAGATAGAAGTCGCGTTTGGCAGCGAGCTCAAACAGTATTTACAGCAGGAAATGTTACACGCGCTGACCTATCAGTTAGTGGATCGCAGGCTTGGGGCACAGCGCCGCCTGATGGACGTCTCTATGATGTCACAGCCTTTTCAGCGCGATTGGTTTAACGCGATGAAGCACATATCTTTTTTCCTCAACTACCGCAAAATCAGCAGTGAACTCAATGCGGATATCGCCCGCTTTGGCATGCAGCAGAAGCTGGTCAATCTCAATATGCTGTTCTCGCGCTACCTCGAAGGGCTAGATCGTCAGGCGGAGCGGCAGCAGCTGTGGTTGCTGTTCTATATTGCGCTTGCACTCTTGATGTTGGGGTTGCTGGGGGCTGCACTGCGCCACTACAGGTTGCAGCATGAAAAGCGCAAAGGTCAGGCGTTCACCGATTCTCTAACTGGATTGGGGAATCGCCGTATGTTGCAGCAGAAACTGCCGCAGATACAAGAGGTTGCGCAGAACGATGGCACAGCCGTCGGGATTATCTTTATCGATTTGGACGGCTTTAAGGCGATCAACGATCTCTTAGGGCATCAGCGCGGCGATCGCTTGTTGCAAGACATCGCCGGGCGCTTGCGAGAATCGCTGCGTCAAGACGACTTGGTAGTGCGCTTTGGCGGCGATGAATTTGTCATTGTAGTCAGCGGCGCCAGTCGCGATGTGCTTGAGCGTATCGCGCGCGATACCCTGAAAATGTGCCAGGTTTCCTATCAGCATGAAGGGCAGACACTGAATGTTGGGGCAAGTATAGGTATTAGTCTGTTCCCCGATGATACCTGCGAAATGCAGCAGTTATTACAGATGGCTGATATGGCTATGTACAGAGCTAAAGAGCAGGGTAAGAACAACTACACCTTCTATCAGTAAATCATACGCTATGTGTACTTTCGTATTGCGATCACGCGGATGTATATAAAAGCTGACTTATGAGTCAGCTTTCACCGAGCAGTTGCTTTTACTCTGGATAAAAAAAGAACAGGGGGCGCTGTGATTCAATTTCTTCTCAATCGGCAGCACATCTGCGAACGCGAGCTCGATCCGAATATCACTGTACTGGAATACTTGCGCACGCGCGCGATAAAAAAAGGTACTAAAGAGGGCTGTGCCTCTGGCGACTGCGGGGCGTGTACCGCAGTGCTGGTAAGCCTTGAGGGAGAGCAGCTGCGCTACACTAGCATCAACACTTGCCTCACGTTTATTGCCAGTTTACACGGCATGCAGCTGATCACGGTTGAAGACCTGGCTTATCGCGGTGCACTGCACAAGGCGCAGCAGGCGATGGTCGATCACCACGGCTCGCAGTGCGGCTACTGTACCCCAGGATTTGTAATGTCGATGTTTGCGCTGAGTAAAAACACGAAAACAGGGGACCTTGCTGAGATTCAGCAAGCACTCGGCGGAAACTTGTGTCGCTGCACCGGCTACAGGCCGATCGTGGATGCGGCCAAACAAATGTTGCAGGATACGTGCCCTGACCAGTTTGACACCGCGCAGGCGCAGGTGGCGGGCCAGCTTCAAGTGCTGCACCAGATGGACGCCCCAGTGTTGCAAGGCGATGGGCGCCGTGCTTACGCGCCCTCGACGTTAGATGAGCTGTTTCGTTTGTTAACCCAATACCCCAGAGCGCAGTTAGTGGCAGGGGGGACAGATCTAGCTTTGCAAGTCACTCAATTTCACCGCCCGATCGAGGTGTTGATTTCGCTGTCACAGCTTGCAGAGCT
The DNA here is from genome assembly GCA_049613705.1 of Pseudomonadales bacterium. GTDB lineage: Bacteria > Pseudomonadota > Gammaproteobacteria > Pseudomonadales > Balneatricaceae > Rs1. The sequence continues at coordinate 20,738 of JBMZCU010000003.1, forward strand.
CACCGGTGTAGCGGCTACGCAAGAGGCCCTAGTCATTGGCGCTGCGACACCTTTGAGTGCGTGCGAGGAATCACTGCATCGCCACTTCCCCTCTTTTGGCGCACTGTTCGAGCGCTTCGCTTCGCTGCAAATTCGCAACCGCGGCACGTTGGGGGGCAATATTGCTAATGCTTCTCCGATAGGTGATGCGCCGCCAGCACTCATTGCACTGGGGGCGAGTATTGATTTGCACAGCGCACAGGGCACGCGCGAGATGCCACTCGAAGCATTCTTTGTCGACTACAAACAAACGCAATTGGCGGCGGGTGAATGCATTGTCAATGTGCGCATTCCCTATGCTCAAACGGGCGACCAGTTGCGCTGTTACAAAGTATCAAAGCGCCTGGAGGACGACATTTCAGCTGTCTTGGGCTGTATCAATCTCGCCGTTGAAGACGGTGTTGTCACACGGGTGCGTATCGCGTTTGGCGGCATGGCGGCGATACCTAAGCGGGCTCTCAAATGCGAAGCGGCACTGCTGGGGCAGCCTTGGAATGAACAGAGCATCACCTCTGCGCAGGTTGCGCTGACAAAAGATTTTACTCCGCTTTCCGATTTTCGCGCCTCCAGCGCCTATCGCATGCGCTGTGCGCAAAACATGTTGCGGCGCTACTACATTGAACTGACCGAGCCACAGACGGCGATTCAGGTGGTGCAATATGCTTGAGAAAAATACGAGTGCAACCCCAGAACAGCTGCGTGAACAGGCTGCAAAGCCGTTGCAGAGCGGGGTTGGTCGCAATGTGAAACACGAGAGCGCCTGCAAGCAGGTGGCCGGCTCTGCTCTCTATGTGGATGATAGGCCTGAGTACCCCAATCAGTTGCACGTCTATGCGCTGTTATCTAATTGTGCCCACGCCAAGATCGTACGTCTGGATACCGCACCTTGCTACAGTGAGCCTGGGGTTGCATGTGTCATTACCGCTGAAGACGTCCCCGGGCATTTAGATATCGGTGCGGTACTGCCTGGAGATCCGCTGTTGGCCGACGGCCTAGTCGAGTACTGTGGGCAACCGGTATTAGCGGTCGCCGCCAGTGATCTCGCCACAGCGCGCAGGGCGGCACAGCGGGCTATTGTCGAATACGAAGCACTCCCTGCAGTGCTCAATGTGAAGCAGGCGCTGGCACAGCGTCACTTTGTCAGTGAGCCTCACGTGCAGCAGCGCGGTGATGTCGCAGCGGCGTTGGAAAAAGCGCCTCATAAGTTAAGTGGGCAAGTGCATATTGGTGGGCAGGAGCATTTTTACCTGGAAACGCAAGTCGCCAGCGTTGAGCCTACCGAAGATGGAGGGATGAAAGTCTACTCCTCGAGCCAGAATCCAACAGAAGTGCAAAAATTAGTCGCTCAGGTGCTTGGGGTGTCCTACAACCGGATACACATCGATATGCGTCGCATGGGCGGTGGCTTTGGGGGTAAAGAGACGCAGGCTGCGGCACCGGCTTGTATTGCGGCAGTGATCGCCAATATCACCGGGCGGCCAACCAAAATGCGCCTTTCGCGCAGTGATGATATGGCCATGACAGGCAAGCGCCACCCCTTCTTTAGCCGCTACGAAGTAGGTTATGACGAAGAGGGTGTCATCCGAGGTTACCAGCTTGAGTTGGCTGCCAACTGCGGTTACTCCCCGGATCTGTCTAACTCGATTGTCGATCGCGCGATGTTTCACGCCGATAACGCTTACTACTTGGGCGATGCCAAAATTACGGGGTATCGCTGCAAGACCAATATCGCTTCAAATACAGCATTTCGCGGATTTGGCGGGCCACAGGGGCTGATCATGCCGGAAATTGTGCTCGATCAGATTGCGCGAGCATTAGGCAAAGACCCGCTCACAGTGCGCAAGGCCAATTACTATGCAGGAGCTGGACGCGATACGACTCACTACTATCAGCAAGTGGAGGACAACCCCGTCGTCGAGATGACGCAGCAGCTCGAAAAGAGCAGCGATTACTGGGAGAGGCGGGCTGAAATATCGGCTTTCAATAAGCGCAGCTCTATCCTCAAACGAGGGCTGGCGCTGACACCGGTTAAGTTTGGTATCTCTTTTACCGCGAGCTTTTTAAACCAGGCCGGTGCACTGATCAACATTTATACGGATGGCAGTATCCACCTTAACCACGGTGGGACAGAGATGGGCCAAGGCTTGAATACCAAAGTGGCGCAGATTGTCGCCGAGGAGTTTCAAGTTGATATCGAGACGATCCACATCAGTGCTACAGATACAGACAAAGTCCCCAATACCTCGCCGACAGCAGCTTCTTCTGGCACAGATTTAAACGGCAAGGCGGCGCAAAATGCAGCGCGTACGATCAAGCAGCGCCTGATTGACTTCGCCGCGACACACTTTGCTATCGCCAAGAGCGAAATCGTGTTTAGCAACGGGGTTGTATTGCTGGATGAGACGCAAATGTCTTTTGCCGAGCTGATCGCACTGGCGTACCTTCACCAGGTCTCGCTTTCGAGTACCGGTTTTTACCGCACCCCTAAAATTTACTATGACCGAGAGCGCGCGCGCGGGCGGCCCTTTTACTACTACGCCTTTGGTGTGGCGGTCTCGGAAGTGGTGATCGATACGCTCACCGGGGAGCACAAGATACTGCGCGCCGATGTGCTGCACGATGTCGGTGCATCGCTCAACCCCGCGCTGGATATTGGCCAGATTGAAGGGGCCTTTGTACAGGGCGCTGGCTGGCTAACCAGTGAAGAGTTAGTTTGGAATGCGCAGGGGAAATTGCTGACCGCGGGGCCTGCGAGTTACAAAATTCCAGCCATCGGCGACACGCCACTCGATTTTAGGGTGCAGCTCTTAGAAAATCGTAAAAACGCCGAGGATACGGTCTACCACTCTAAAGCGGTGGGTGAGCCGCCTTTCATGCTCGGAATCTCAGTGTTTTGTGCGATCAAAGATGCCATTGCCAGCGTGGCAGACTACCGTGAGAGTGTGCAGCTCGATGCGCCGGCAACACCTGAACGCGTGCTCTGGGCTGTTGAAGCACTGCGTGGAGATGTCTCGTGAACCGGGCCTGGATAGCAGCGCTGGCTGATGTGTCGCAGCGCAATGAAGCTGCCGTTTTGATCACAGTGCTCAGTGACAAGGGATCGACACCGCGCGATGCCGGGGCCAAAATGTTGGTTACAGCGCAGCAGCAGTTCGATACCGTGGGTGGCGGACATTTGGAGTTCAAAGCCATTGCTCTGGCGCGCGAGATGATTGCACAGCGCGCAGAGCAGCCGCACACGGAGCGCTACTCCCTGGGGGCGACTTTGGGACAGTGCTGTGGCGGCGCCACACAACTGCTGTTTGAACCACTGCACTGTGCGCAGCCCACTGTAGTCGTGTTTGGCGCCGGTCACGTGGCGAAAGCACTGCTGCCGCTACTGGCGCAGCTACCGTTAACGCTGCGCTGGGTGGACCAACGTGCGCAGCAGTTTGATGCAGTGGTGCCATCGGGCGTTGAGCAGTTGGTGTGCGAGACGCCAGAGCAAGTCGTGGAGGAGCAGTTGGCGGGCACTTACTACCTTGTTATGACGCACAATCATCAACTCGACTTGCGCTTGAGTAAAGCTATTTTGAGTAGAGGAGATGCTGCGTATTTTGGTTTGATTGGCTCGCATACGAAGCGGATTAAGTTTGAGCACAGGCTGCGCGCGCGCGGCTTTACGCAGCTGCAGCTGGAGCAGATGATCTGCCCAGTGGGGTTGGATAACAGCGGGAAATTACCTATAGAAATTGCCGTCTCTATAGCCGCGCAGCTGATTGCGCACTACAATTCCGCCCGCGCTGCCCAGAGCGCCCCCGAAACTGAACAGCACTTGGCGAGTTAAGAGCGAGAAACAAATGTCAGACACCCATCCCCACCCCACCGTTCGCGCCTACCGCGCAGCGATGATCGACTGTGTCGCAGACCCTGCACAGTGCAGTGATCCAGCTGAGAGCTACCGCTACTTCGATGACGGCCTACTGGTAGTCGAAGACGGCAAAGTGGTGCAGTTCGGCGATGCAAAAAGCCTGCTGCCAACGCTGGATAAAACCGTTGAGGTAGACGTGTTTGAGAACGCACTTATCACGCCTGGTTTTATTGATACCCATATTCACTATCCGCAGACGGGGATGATCGCCTCCTATGGCGAGCAGTTACTCGACTGGCTTGAAAACTACACTTTCCCCGCTGAAATGGCTTTTGCCGACCCGGCGCATTGCGCAGAGATAGCAGAGACCTTTATCACTGAGCTACTGCGCAACGGCACGACCACGGCGCTGGTATTTGGCACTGTGCATGCACAGTCTGTAGATGCCTTGTTTAACGCGTCGCAGGCGCGTAATTTGCGGATGATTGGCGGCAAGGTGATGATGGATCGCAATGCCCCGCAAGCGCTGCTCGATACGCCTCAAACGAGCTACACAGACAGCCGAGCACTGATTGAACGCTGGCACGGTGTCGATCGGTTGAGCTATGCGGTCACCCCGCGCTTTGCACCGACCAGCAGCCCTGAACAGCTGGCGCAGGCTGGGAGATTACTCGAGGAGTTCCCAAGTGTCTATCTACATACGCACCTCTCAGAAAACAAGCGTGAAATTGAGTGGGTTAAAGCGCTGTTTCCCGAGCGTGAAGGCTACTTGGATGTCTACGACCACTACAACTTGCTGGGCGAGCGCTCAGTCTTTGCGCACGGGGTGCACCTGGAAGATTGTGAGTGTGAGCGCTTGGCGCAAACGGGATCGGCGATAGCCTTCTGCCCGACATCCAACCTCTTTCTCGGCAGTGGGCTGTTTAACTTGGAACAGGCAGAGCGCTTAGGTGTGAACGTGGGGCTGGGAACTGACGTGGGCGCCGGGACTAGTTTTAGCCTGCTGCAATCCCTCAACGAGGCCTACAAAGTCATGCAGTTGCAGGGCAGCAAGCTCAGTCCGTTCAAGTCGCTTTATCTGGCAACTTTAGGAGGTGCGAGAGCCCTGCGCTTAGAAGATAAAATTGGCAACTTTGCCCTGGGTAGCGAGGCGGATTTCGTTGTACTCGACCAAGGGGCAACGCCACTGTTGGCGCAGCGCATGGCAGGGGTGAAGGACATTGAAGAGCGTCTGTTTGTGCTGATGATGCTCGGCGATGATCGCGCGGTTAAATTCAGCTATGCCTGTGGCGAGCGAGTACACGCGCGCTGATAAGGCTGTCCGCTGTGAAGTACTTCACTTTTTGGTGACATGTGAGAAAATCGTTTTGAGGTCCTTGGTTTCACTTTCCTCTTCAAGGCTCAGTTTGTCCTCGATATGGTCGAGGTGGTGCATCATCAACTCGACTGCGCGCTCTAGCTCGCCGGCGGCGATCGCATCGATCAGTGCAAAGTGTTCATCGTAGGAGCAGTGCGCGCGAGCGCGGCTCTCGTATTGGGCGATAATCAGTGAGCCCTGTGATACTAAACTGCGCTGGAAGCTCAGCAGCGGCGGGTTGCCCGCTATTTTAGCCAGCAGTAGGTGAAATTCTCCCGAGAGACGAATCCCCGTGCCGCGATCCCCGCGATCAAAACTCTGGCGCTCTCGGGATACTAAGTTGCGCAGCTGTTCTATCTGTTTGGCAGTTGCTTTTTCAACAACGAGTTCGATCACTGCTTTTTCGATGACGCGGCGGGCTAAAACGATCTGTCGCGCCTGCTCTGTGCTGGGATTGGCGACTGTCGAACCTCTGTTGGGGCGCTGCACGACCACTTGTTCATAGTTCAATCGCGACAGCGCACGGCGAATAATCGTGCGACTAACGCTGAAGATCTCCGCCAGCGATTCCTCGTTGAGTTTAGTGCCAGGGGCCAGTCGCTGCTCTAGAATTGCATCGAAAATATGGCCGTAAACGATGTCGTCCTGTGTGCTTTGGGACTCTAGATCTCTCGCTGGCAAAGTCTTACCTCTGTATCAGGCGCCAAGGGTACAGCTGGCGCAAGGTGAAAATAACGGCCGCACTTTAGCAGGGTCGTCGTGCTCTGAGAAGATAAAACGCCTGTCAGCTGCCGCGGTAGGTCGAATAGCTATAGGGGGAGACCAGTAACGGGACATGGTAGTGCTGTTCGCTGTGTGCAATGGAAAAGCGGATCACCACATCGTCTAGAAAGGCGGGGTCTGCTAGGGCGGTGCCACGTTTGCGGTAGTAATCGCCTATCTCGAAGACAAGTTCGTACTTACCGGTGCTAAAGGATTCGCCTTCGAGCAGCGGTTTGTCACAGCGGCCATCGCTGTTGCTCAGGGTTTGAGTGAGTAGCTCGCGGCTCTCGGCGATACGGTAGAGCGAAACGCTGATCGTCGCCCCTGGGCAGCCATTGGCTGTATCTAGTATGTGTGTCGTTAACCGGCCCATGTAGCAGTTCCCTCAACAGTTAGTTACTCGGACTATAGAACAAAAGCGCGCCGCCAAACAAGGATATATTTTTGTATACATAGATATAAATCTGTTAGTAGTAAGTTTGTTCTAGCGCTTATATTTAAGGATATTAGTAGATTTATTTTGTATACAATATTGTGTTGTGGCGCTATATTTTAGCTATCTATTGGCAGAGGAGGTAGCGTTGTGGCAACAGCTTATCCACGCAACTTAGTAGGTTACGGCGCCGGCGGGTTTGATCCAAAGTGGCCTGGCGGTGCGCGCCTGGCGATATCTTTCGTGCTTAACTACGAAGAGGGCGGCGAGCGCTGTGTGCTGCACGGTGACAGTGAATCTGAGGCCTTTCTCTCTGAGATGCCGGGCGCTCAGCCCCTGTCCGGGGTGCGCAATATGAGCATGGAGTCCTGCTACGAGTACGGCAGCCGCGCCGGGGTGTGGCGCTTGCTCAAGCTCTTTGCCAAGCACGATATCCCGCTGACCATTTTTGCCGTGGCGATGGCTCTGGAGCGCCACCCCGAGGTGGCACAAGCCTTTGTCGATGCGCAGCATGAAATCTGCAGCCACGGTTACCGCTGGATCGACTACCAGTATGTGGATATCGACGAGGAGCGCGTGCATTTACACAAGGCTGTCGAGATCATCCGCCAGTTGACCGGCGAGCGCCCTGTGGGCTGGTACACTGGGCGCAACAGCTTGAATACACGGCAACTGGTGATGGAGGAGGGCGGCTTCCTCTACGACAGCGATGCCTATGACGACGACCTGCCCTACTGGGTGGACAACGCAGGTAGCGGGCACCTGGTGATTCCCTATACGTTAGATGTCAACGACATGCGCTTTGCCACAGCGCAGGGGTTCAACAGCGGCGAGCAGTTTTACCAGTACTTGGTCGACAGCTTCGACATCCTCTATGCCGAGGGTGCTGAAGCGCCCAAAATGCTGTCGATAGGGCTACACTGTAGGTTAGTGGGTAGGCCGGGGCGGATCGCCGCGTTGGCACGCTTTGTCGAATACGCAGCCAGTCATCAGCAGGTGTGGTTTTGCACCCGTAGAGACATTGCCGAGCACTGGCACAAGGCTCATCCCTATACAGAGGCATAGGGATATCCTTGAAGGAGGCTTTTAGAGGTGACCTTATGAGCGAGACACAATTTCAGCACTGTAAACCCAGTGAGATGAGCCGTGAGCAGTTTGTCGAGCGCTTCGGTGAGATTTACGAGCACTCGGCGTGGATTGCCGAGGCGGTCTACGACGAGGGCTTGGATCAACAGTGCGACTGTGTGGAGACGCTGCGCCAGCGCATGGAAAAAGTGCTGCGCGAGGCGGCCACTGAGCAGCAGATGAGTTTGATTCAGGCGCACCCGGATCTCGCGGGCAAGGCGGCCGTTGCCGGAGAGCTGACCTCGGCCTCGACCAGCGAGCAGAGCGGCGCCGGGATTCACTTGTGCACCCCCGAGGAATTTGAGCTTTTCAACATGCTCAATCACAGCTACCGGGCCAAGTTTCAATTCCCTTTTATCATGGCGGTCAAAGGCAGTAACCGACATCAGATTATCGCCGCGTTTGAACGACGGATTCACCACAGCGTCGAGGAAGAGTTCAAGCAGGCGCTGATTGAGATTAACAAAATAGCCGAATTTAGACTGGCGCAGTGTTGAGGAGTGAGTGTGAGCGCAGAATTTGAGAAGTACATCAATTTGGCCGATGCGCGCTTGGGCGCCAAGGTACTGAGTGTCACCGACGACTGGTTCGCCGCGGCCGATCGCATGTTACAGCCACATCCACCGGTGTGGAAAGAGGGCGTGTTCGATGACAACGGCAAGTGGATGGACGGCTGGGAGTCGCGGCGCAAGCGCTTTGAGGGCTACGACAGCGCAGTGCTGGTGCTGGGTGTTCCCGGGGTGATCAAAGGTGTCGATATCGATACATCTTTCTTCACCGGTAACTACCCGCCCAGCGCCTCTCTCGAGGCTTGCTTTATCGCCGAGGGCGAGCCGGATCAAGACACCCAGTGGACTGAAATACTCCCCGCGGTGGCGCTGCAAGGGGACTCGCAGCACTTGCACGCGATTGAGGATGACAGGCCCTGGTCGCATCTGCGCTTTAACATTTACCCAGACGGCGGTATCGCGCGGCTAAAAGTCTACGGTATCGCGCACCGCAACTGGCGTGGCGATGATCTCAGCGAACCGGTCGACCTCGCGGCCTCGCTCAACGGTGGGCGCGCCTTGGCTTGTAGCGATGAGCACTTCGGGCAGATGCGCAATATTCTCAACCCCGGGCGCGGTGTCAACATGGGCGATGGCTGGGAGACAGCTAGGCGGCGTACCCCAGGTTTTGACTGGGTGATTGTGGCACTGGGCGCTCCCGGGACAATCGAGCGCGTGCTGGTGGATACGCACCACTTCAAGGGCAATTACCCCGACTCCTGCTCTATTCAAGGGGCCTACGTCAAAGGCGGCACCGACGAGCAAATAGAGACGCAGAGCCTGTTCTGGCAGGAGTTGCTGCCCTCGCAGAAGCTGCAGATGCACGCCGAGCATCACTACAGCGAAGAGCTGGCGGATATAGGCCCAATTACCCATGTGCGCCTGAACATCTTCCCCGACGGCGGGGTCAGCAGGTTACGACTCTTCGGCAAACCGCAGCTGGATGAGTAGAGCGATGAAGACTTTAGTTGCACAGCCGCTGACGGCACAGGCCTTCAAGCCATTCGGCGATGTGATAGAAACACAGGGGCGCGATTGGTTTTCGATCAACAACGGCTCTACCGAGCGCTATCATCACTTGAGTGAAGTCGACTTGGCGGAGCCCGGTGACAGGGCCATCATCAATATCTTTCGCGCAAGTGCCCTCGAGATGCCGCTGCGCATCGAGATGATGGAGCGCCACCCCAGGGGCAGCCAGGCGTTTATTCCGCTGCGCGGCCAACCCTTTGTCGTCGTGGTTGCCGAGGCGGGGGCGCCGCCGCGCGCCGACCAGTTGCGCGCCTTCACCGTGCGCGCCGATCAGGGCGTCAACTACCGCCAGGGCGTGTGGCACCACCCTATCATCTGCCTTGCAGCGCAGGACGACTTTCTAGTGATAGACCGTCTGGGCGAGGGTAATAATTGCGATGAACACTTTTTTGCGGTGGATGAGCAACTGCAATTGCACATTCCCGAGACTGGCGTAGAGAGGTAGAGATGGATCCGCACGTGACTGAATGGCTCAACCTACTGGTGCGCTGGGGACATATGATCACAGGTGTCGCCTGGATTGGGGCCTCTTTTTACTTCGTCTGGCTGGAGAACAATTTAAACCGCAGCAACCCGCGCGATGGGCTGGCCGGAGACTTGTGGGCGATTCACGGCGGCGGTATTTACCATCTCGAAAAGTACAAGCTGGCGCCGGAGAAAATGCCGGAGACGCTGCACTGGTTTAAGTGGGAAGCCTACACCACTTGGTTGACCGGTATGCTGCTGATGACAGTGGTCTACTACCTCAACGCTCAGCTCTACCTAGTGGCGCCTGGCTCAGAGCTCTCCAGCGGAGTTGCAGTGCTGATCGGTTTGGCCAGCATAGTCGCTGGCTGGTTTGTCTACACGCTGCTCTGTGACTCGGCGCTCGGTAAGCGACCGCTGCTGCTCGGGGTTATCCTTTTTGTATTGTTGGTGGCTGCGGCCTGGGGGCTGTCACAGGTCTTTAGCGGGCGCGGTGCCTTCATCCACGTCGGCGCTATCATAGGCACTATTATGGTCGGCAACGTATTTGCTGTGATCATGCCGGCGCAGCGGGCGCTGGTGAAGGCGATTGAAGCGGGGGCGGAGCCAGATCCCGCGCTGCCTGTTAAGGGTTTGTTGCGCTCACGGCACAACAACTACTTCACCTTGCCTGTGCTTTTTATCATGATCAGCAATCACTTCCCCAGCACCTACGGCCACGCTTACAACTGGCTGGTACTGGCGGCACTCGCCGTGCTGAGCATTTTGGTGCGTCACTACTTCAACACCCGCCACCGCGGTCAGAGCTTCGCCTGGGCGCTACCGGTGGCCGCGCTGGGGATGATTTCTCTGGCTTTTGTCACTTCCCCGACTAAGCACACAGCTGTGGCTGATAACAGTGTGAGCTTCGACACAGTGCGCGCAGTTATCGATGAGCGCTGCACTGTGTGTCACTCGGCGCAGCCGACGAGTGCTGCCTTCAGTGCGCCGCCAGGTGGTGTGATGTTCGATACGCCGCAGCAAATACAGCAGCAAGTCTCGCAAATAGAGGCGCAAGCGGTGACGACCAGCATTATGCCGCTGGGTAATCTAACCCAGATGACACAGGCGGAGCGCGATCTATTAGCACAGTGGATTGTAGAGGGTGCGCCGGCGAAGTGAAGCCCAGTCGCTGGATATAAACACACGCTTATCAAACGATAAATTTTACTCAAGCTGATAGTGGCGGTCCAAGATCGACAATGCGGCGCACCGCGTTTAGAGTTGCCCTTTTAGTGTCGAGTAAGAGGGTAAAATTATGGAAATTCAACGCAGCGGCTCAACGGAGCGTGCCAGCAAAATCGTCAAGCACAACAACACTGTCTACCTGTGTGGGCAAGTGGCAAGCGATCCATCAGTGGGTATTGCCGAGCAAACTCAGAGCTGCCTAGACAAGATCGACGCGCTACTCGCCGAGGCTGGCAGCCACAAAGATCAACTACTCAGTGTGACTATCTACCTGCGCGACATGAAGGATTTTGCCGCGATGAATGTGGTGTGGAATGCCTGGCTTGCTGATAGCCCCAAACCTGCACGCGCCTGTGTTGAAGCGCGCATGGCTCGCCAGGAGCTCTTGGTAGAGCTAACGGTGACTGCAGCTTACGAATAACGCTGTAATCACAGCTGTTGAAACTGCTCGTTGAGCTCTATGATGCGCGCCGTCAGCAGCTGTGCAAACGCAGATGTTAACAGTGATGCCGGGCGGTGTGCGGGCTGCAGTATCGAGACCTGCAGCGGCACGTTGGGTGTGAAGGGGCGGTAGACCAAGCGCTGGTCGTGCTGTTGATAGTCGAAGTAAGTCGCCGCAGAAATAGGGTCGCAGATACAGTAGCACAAGCCTTCTTCCACGAGTGTCAAAGCCGGCTGAAAGTTACGCAGTTCAAAGCGTTGGTTGATTTGCGCGCCCACGGCGTTGAAGGCCTCAAAGGTGGCCACTTGATTGGGATGGCCCTCCTGTAGTGTGGCGATCGGCCGGCCGCACAAATCTTGCGGGGTCAATACGGACTTTGCCGCCAGTGGGTCGTCGCGGCGTAGCACGCAGATACAGCTAAGTTCAAAGTCTTGTTGTGAAATGGCACGGTTTGGCGCCGGTGTCTCTGCCAGTCCTATGTCGTATTGCTGTGAGGCAATCCACTCTTCGATGACACTCGAGGCGCGCATCATCAGTGAAACTTTGACTTTAGGTTTGTCGCGGACAAAGCTGGCGACCAACTTAGGCATAACAAAGAGCGATGAAGAGGGCATGCAGGCAATGCGCAATCGTCCTTCTTGCAAGCCGCCGATTTCACGCATGGTGCGGGCTGAGAGTGCGAGGCGGTCGAGAATCTGCTCGGTTTCCTCGAAAAAATAGAGCGCCTCGGGTTTTTTGATCAAGCGCCCCCTCTGACGTTCAAAGAGCGCGAGCCCCAGTTCTTCCTCAAGCGAGGCTATCATCGAACTTACAGCGGGTTGGGTGCGGTTGAGCGCACGCGCAGCCTCTGAAATTGAACCGGTGCGCATCACTTCGCGAAATGCCTGTAACTGACGAATATTTAAATTCACCTCAACCTCCAAACGCTGTGCCAGCCATTGCAGCCATGCCCGCCAAGCCATCAGCAGTAATAAAAAGAAACACTTAGCCAAAGCATAAACAAGGTCATAAGATAAATCTATACACTCATCAATATTATCGTTTTGATTCTATGGGTTTGGTTTGCCATCATCTCTCCATCAATAACTATAAAGAGCGCTTTTCACGTGTGGGGAGTGTGCGCTGGCTGGGCAAAATGTGTGTTAGGAAACGTCTTTACGTCTAACGAACACCGCATATAGGTCCTTCCAGAGGCCGTAACCATCGTGTAAGGACTCATAAAATTCACTATTGAGTGATTGAGGATGTGCGCATGAATCGCTTCGTCGGCGTGCTGCTAACAGTGATGATCTGTCTAGTAGCGTTAGGCCAATTCATTCAAGTTATCACCCGCTATGTGCTTGAAATACCAGTCATGGGTCTTGAGGAGAGCTTGCTCTACCCCACGATGTGGCTCTACATGCTCGGCGCGGTTAACGCCTCGCGTGAGAACACCCACATCAAAGCTAACGTCTTGGATATCTTTTTACACACTGATCGCGCACGGGCGGTACTCGCGGTGGTTGCCGATGTGTGCTCTCTGGTGATTGGCAGCTGGCTGACTTACTGGGCGTGGGACTTCATGCAGTATTCACAGCGTGTCTGGAAAGAGAGTCCAACCCTTTATATCCCAACGTTTTACGTAGATGTCGCCCTAGTGGCAGGCATGGCTCTGATGATGCTCTATACCGCCATACATCTCTTTGCACACATCAAAGCTGTGATTAATCCCCAGGAGCAAAACGCATGATCGAAGTTGCACTGCTGGCCGTACTCGTACTGGTCATTCTCTTAACGCTTGGGGTGCCGCTACCCTACTGCTTCGGCGGTGGTTTAATGGTGATGTACTTCGCCGGCGACGTCTTTATGAAGGGCAATATGCTGTGGGGATTTCAACAGTTGGGCAATCCCGTACTGCTGGCGATACCGCTGTTCGTGTTGGCGGGCACTATTATGAGTGTCAGTGGGATAGCGGCGAGTCTGCTCAATTTCGTCAATATATTTGTCGGTCACTTGCGCGGTGGACTAGGTGTCGTGGCCACGGTGAGCTGTGCGTTGATTGGCGCTATCTCAGGCTCAGGTCTTACAGGTGTAGCGGCAATTGGCCCGCTGTTGATTCCCGAAATGGAAAAGCAAGGTTACCCACGCGCCTATGCCACGGCCCTGATTGCCAATGCCTCTCTTCTCGGATTGTTGATTCCCCCAAGCGTGACCATGATTGTATACGGCTGGGTGACTGATACTTCAATTTTGGCCTGTTTCTTAGCGACCTTGGGCCCTGGTCTGTTAATCATGACCAGCTTTTCTTCAGTAAATCTCTGGTTGGCACGCAAATTCCCACTGATATTGGAAGCGCGCCCTGAAGGTAAAGAGTTCGCCATCGAGGTGAAGAAACGCGGTTTCAAAGCGACGCCAGCGCTACTGATGCCTATCATCATCTTGGGTGGTATCTACGGCGGTATCATGACGCCGACAGAAGCCGCAGCAGTGGCTGTGATCTACGCCATCCCTGTCGGCTTCCTGATTTACAAAGGGTTGGATTTAAAGACATTCATCGGTGCCGGTAAAGAGGCCTCAACATCTGTTGGTACGATAATGTTGATGATCCTGTTCAGCATGATTCTGTCTCAGATGTTTGTACTGGAAAGCATTCCACAGGCGATTGTCGAATCTATCTTCTCGATAACGGACAACAAAGTCGTGCTGCTTATCTTGATCAACATCTTGCTCTTCCTAGTGGGCATGGTGGTTAACGATGTGACGGCCATTATTCTGATTGCTCCACTGCTACTGCCGTTGATGGAAGCGATTGGGATCAGCCCGATCCAGTTTGCCGTGCTCGCGGGGGCAACCCTCTCGCTGTGCTTTGTTGCCGGGTGCGGCGACAGCGCCGAAGCAGAGGCAGCCGTCAAGGAAGCGGGTCGCTCATTTAACTCGATCGCCGTGGGTGACGCGACCGCATCACCCAACTACAGCCTGACGAAGTACAACGAAGCCGAACAATCGCTGTCCAAGTACGCGGGCAGCGAGAACGGTTT
>JBMZCU010000004.1:0-32461 GCA_049613705.1 Pseudomonadales bacterium
GTGATGCGAATGGGTCAAGCTGAGCGCCGCGATACCACAAGTCTCAGCGGCCTTGGCGAGCATTTCAACACTGCGATTAATCGCCAATGGGGCGTGGCCGTTCTCTCCGTGACAGCGCACCAGCGCTGGGGTCACCAGCTGGGGCTGTGGATCTGCATTGCCGTTAACTTTACCGCTTTTCAATGTCGCCACATAACCTGGAATACGAAACAAGCCGTGGGAGGCGCTGCCATCTCGCTCGGCCCGTGTCACCGTGTCTGCAACAGCATCGGCATTGGCGTGATCTGCACCGGCACAGTTCAAGCTGCGATAGGCCAGTTGGTAAATTTCATCGAGAGTGAGCGCTTGGGTCGTCATAGTGTCTGTAAATCCGTCTATACTTTGAATAATCGAGCGCAGAGCGCGTTCCAAAAGAACAATGAACATATCGGGTAATCGCGCCTTTGACAATCTAAAAAGGCCACCGTGAATACAAAAAATATACAATGAGTTTCTATGAAAAATAACTGCTCATTCTGCCCAGTGTGGTAAAATTAACCGAAATTTAACCCCTACTTCCGGAAATACCATGGACCAGACCACCCAAGCCAAGCCAAAGCGCGCGTCACGCAAGCTCACCGAGCAAAAAATACTGCTCGCCGCGGAAGATGTGTTCGCGCAATTCGGCTTTCAGGGTGCGGCGATCAACACTATCGCCGAGCAATCTGGCATCACCAAGCAAAACTTGCTCTACTACTTTCCCTCCAAGGAAGTGCTCTACGAAAAAGTGCTGGAAAACATTCTAGACCTGTGGATCGATAAAATGACCTTGCTCGAGCAAGATGGCAACGATCCCAAGAGCATGATCAGCAGCTACATTCGCGGCAAAATTGAGATTTCCCAGAGCCACCCCAACGGCTCAAAAGTCTTCGCCAATGACCTGATTAACGGGGCGCCGCACTTAACCAAGCATCTCAAAGAGCACTTACTGCCCAAGCTCGAAGACGACGTAAAGCTAATTCGCCAGTGGATCAGCGACGGCAAAATGGATCCTATAGATCCCTACCACCTCTTTTTCATGATCTGGGCCTCGACCCAAACCTACGCCGACTTCTCTTCGCAGATAGAATTGGCACTGGGTAAGCCAAAACTCGAAGACACCGACTACGAAACCGCGACCGAATTTTTAACCAACATGATTATCAAAGGATTGGGTGTTAAATAAGCCCGCTCCCCGCTCTCCCAGGTGAGCGCTAGTCGCTCACCGATGCTCGATCCCCTCAAAATTTCACACCTCAAACTGCATGCCAACGCGGTACGCATCTAGACATAGGCCTGCCATTAACGCCTCGTCCACAGCTCAAAAAAACTGCCTAAAAGACAACCAGACAATACTAAGCATTTGAATAATTTAGAGTTTTAAATTATCAAAATTAACTATTGACCAAATGGTAAACAACTCGCTAGGATATATTTACCAAACGGTAAAACTTTAGAAATACGTTTTAGCGCTAAAAACAACAATAAAAAAGATTGGGGACCATTAGAGGCCGCATTCAGCCAAAGAGGGCATTGATGCGCCGCCGCTAATTCCCACAAGTTGGAGACATGGCATGCTATCTAAGGCTCAAGCGCTCGCTCTCGAAGGAGTGCGCGGTGCTGAACTCGATCAATTGCGACTACAGGCAAGCGCCGTGCGTGAATTGCACTGGGGCGATGTTGTCACTTACTCGCGAAAAGTCTTTGTGCCACTGACCAACATGTGCCGCGATACCTGTACCTACTGCACTTTCGTCAAGCATCCAGATTCCCCTGAGGCCAATATCATGAACCCTGCTCAGGTCATGGATGTCGTACACCAAGGCCAGCAAATGGGCTGTAAGGAAGTGCTCTTCAGCCTCGGCGAAAAGCCCGAGCGCCGCTACGAGCAGGCGCGCCACATGCTAGGTGCCTTGGGTTACGAGCGCATGACAGATTATCTGCACGATGTCTGCCAGCAAGTAATCGAGCAGAGCGATATGCTGCCCCACGTCAACGCGGGCACGATGAGCGAAGATGAAATCCGCCAGCTAAAACCCGTCAGTGCCAGTATGGGCATGATGTTGGAAACAGTCTCCAAGCGCTTGCTGGTCAAAGGCAATGTGCACTACGCCTGCCCTGACAAAGTCCCCGTACAGCGCCTGCGCACCCTAGAGCGTGCCGGCAAGCTGGATGTCCCCTTTACTACAGGCATCCTGATCGGTATCGGTGAGAACTGGCAGGAGCGGGTTGAAAGCCTGATCGCGATCAACGAAATCCACCAGCAATACGGTCACATTCAGGAAGTTATCGTGCAGAACTTCTGCGCAAAACCGGGCACGGGTATGGCGAATGCACCGGAGCCTGATTTAGATGACATGCTGCGCACTTTGGCAGTCGCGCGTTTGATCTTAGATCCCTCGATCAGCTTGCAAGCACCGCCGAATCTCCAGGCGCGATACAGCGCGTACCTGAACTCTGGAATCAACGACTGGGGCGGCATTTCGCCACTGACCTTGGATCATATAAACCCGGAGCGCGCTTGGCCGCAGATAGCGCAGTTAGCGCAGGCCAGCGCAGACAACAACTTCCGCCTGCAAGAGCGTTTAGCGATCTACCCTACCTATCAGAATTTACCCAAGCGCTATCTCGATGACAGTATTGCCGCGCGTGTGAGTAGTATCGCCCGGGCAGACGGCCTTGCCGCCGTGCAGTGCCTGTAATACTTCGCTAAGCCCGCGCTTGGGGTAAAAGGTGCTCTTTGCAGCGCCCGTACGACAACAATAATAACAACTCACTTGCACTGCCCCGCAGTAATGAGTGAGAGAGGACAGCCGACGTGAAGATTGAAAGCATCAGCAGTACAGACGCCAGCGCAATCCACTGGCCCAGTGTGAGTTCAGCCACCGCCGCTATTTTGCAGGCGGCACTGAGCGGCCATGAAATCAGTGAAGCCCAGGGCACTCAGCTTTTTGAAGCGCGCGGTGCAGATGTCGAGGCAATCGCCAAGTGTGCAGATCAACTGCGCCAGCGCAGCGTCGGCGACAGCGCGAGCTACGTCATCACGCGCAACATCAACTTCACCAACATCTGCTACATGGGCTGCACGTTTTGCGGTTTCGCCAAGCGTAAAACCGCCGAGGAGGCAGAGCTGCTGCCGATGTCAGAAATCGCCAAGCGCGCGCAGGAAGCCTGGGACAGAGGTGCCACTGAGGTCTGTATTCAAGGCGGCTTACATCCAGATCTGCGCGCTGAGCACTACCGCGAGATTTTGCTCACGATCAAAAAGCAAGTGCCCGATATGCACATCCACGCTTTCTCTCCCTTCGAGATCTGGTACGGCGCTCACAAGAGTAAATTGAGCTATCGCGAATTTATCCAGGACCTTATCGACTGCGGCCTAGGCTCTATGCCCGGCACTGCCGCCGAAATCCTCGACGTCGAGATCCGCCAGCAGCTGACGCGCGACAAGCTGACCACAGCACAGTGGGTCGAAATCATAGGCACCGCCCACGAGCTTGGGCTGTCGACCACCGCAACTATTATGTACGGCCACATCGATGAGCCGCGCCACTGGTCGGCACACATCGCGCTGCTGCGCGAGATGCAAAAGAAACACCGCGGCTTTACCGAGTTCGTGCCACTGGGGTTTGTGCACTACGAATCCCCGCTCTACACCGACCGCAAAAAGCTCAAACTCGATGTGCGCCCAGGGCCTACAGCACGCGAGAACACCCTGATGCACGCGGTATCGCGCATCATGCTCAACGGCTGGATCGACAATATTCAAGCGTCTTGGGTCAAGCTGGGCCCGGACTACGCCAGGCAGATGCTACGCTCCGGCGCCAACGACTTGGGCGGTACGTTAATGGATGAGAGTATCACCCGCTCAGCAGGTGGAACCCACGGCGAGGAGGTTTCGCCGCAGCAGATGCAGCAGATGGCGCACGATGCAGGCCTCGCCGCCTACCGTCGCAGCACGCTTTACACTGAGCTCGAGCGCTTTGAACTGCCTACGCGCGATGCCAATCTTATCGCCAGCTGCAGAGGAGCCGTCGCATGAAACAGAACAAGCGCGTACTCCTGCTAGCGGGCGGCGTCGGCGGCGCCAAGATGGCCGAGGGTCTACAGCACTCCTCGGCGCGCGATGACTTCGCGATTCTCGGCAATATCGCTGACGACCAAGAACTGCACGGACTCTGGGTATCGCCAGACATTGACACTGTGACTTACACCCTGACCGACCGCATCGATCGCGACAAGGGCTGGGGACTCAAAAACGAGAGCAACCGTACCTTAGATGCGTTATCAGCGCTCGGCGAAGACACTTGGATGTACCTCGGCGATCAGGACTTTGCGACGCACATCTACCGCACCGCACAGCGCAACAAAGGTGTGCGACCCAGCGAGATAGCACAGGACATAGCCGGTAAGTTGGGCCTCAGTGTCCCGCTGCTACTGCCGACGGACGATGTGGTGCAGACCAAGCTCAACACAGATCTGGGCTGGTTGGATTTTCAGAGCTACTTCGTGCGCTACCAGTGCAGCCCCGAGATCAAACACATAGTGTTCGAGGGCGCCGACAAAGCGACAGCGACGCCAGAGGCATTGGCTGCAATTGCGGAGGCCGATGTCATCATCTTCGCCCCGAGCAACCCCATCGTCAGCATAGGCGCCATTCTCAGCGTGCCCGAGATTGCACAGGCGGTAAAACAGAGCGCGGCCTATAAAATTGCCGTTTCCCCGCTGATCGGCGGTAAAACCGTGAAGGGCCCTGCAGATGAGATGCTGCGCGCCAGCGGCATTCGCTGCGACGCCTTAGGAGTGGCTCAACACTACCGCGAGCTGATCGATACGATAGTGATAGATCACAAGGACAACCAGCTGCAGGCGCCAATCGAAGCGCTGGGCGTAGAGGCACACTGCACCGAGACCTTGATGCAGAGTCGGATCGATAAAATCGCACTGGCCGAGTACCTCTTGAGTTGCGTACCCCTGCAGCGTCAGCGGGAGGCCTGCTAATGCCAGCGAGCAAAGGCCTTTGCGTGGTCATTCCGATGAAGAACCCGCAGCACTCCAAACAGCGCTTGAGCTCGGTATTGGACAGCAGCGAGCGCCAGTCGATTGCAATGATACTGTTCAGCCAGACACTGGCTTTCTTGCGCGAGCACTTTTCGCACTTAGATGTGCTAGTTGTCACCCCCTCGCAGCGCATCGCCGACTTCAGCCAGAGCTTTGGCGCCAAGAGTTTACTGCACCGCGAAGGCGGCCTAAACGGCTCTCTCAGCGCAGCGGCGGCCTGGTGCCGGCACGAGGGTTACAGCGGCCAACTGACGTTGCCCGCCGATATCGTCGAACTAGATGCCGAGGAGCTACAACTGCTTATAGACAGCACAGGAGATGCGCCCTGTGTCACGCTGTGCCCAGCCGATGATGGCGGCACCAATGCCCTGCTGACAAGCCCGGCCGACGTTATTTCCTTCAGCTACGGCTACAACTCATCAAAGCGTCACGCCGATGCGGCGCGCGCGCAGGGCATAACTCCCCAAGTGTTAACTCTGCCGCTGCTCGCCTTCGACCTCGATACACCCTGTGACTACCAACAGCTGTGTGAGCGACAAGACCTATCGGCCAGTGCACTCACTCAACACAACCTGCCGAGCGGGAGGCTTCACCTATGAACGCGATCAACCCTGTACAGCACACTGAAGAAGTGCAAATGCTCGCCCTGGCTGGTATTCCAGACATTAAACCCGGCGATGATCTGGCAGCAGAAATCCTCAGTGCGCTCGAGCGCCAGGCGCTGGGCTTGCGCGATGGCGATATTTTAGTGATCGCCCACAAAGTAGTTTCAAAAGCTGAAGGTCGCATCGTCAAGCTCGCCGACGTCACGCCCAGTGAAGAGGCCATAGCGCTGGGTGAGCAGCTCAACAAAGACCCGGCAAAAATGCAGTGCGTACTCGATGAGTCAACCAGAATTGTGCGCACTCGCAAACTGCCAGAGCAAGACGAAGGGCTAGTGATCGCCGAGCACAAACTCGGCTTTATCTGCGCCAATGCCGCGGTTGACGAATCTAACGTGGATCAACCAGGTCATGCCATTCTCCTGCCTGAAGACCCGGACGCCAGCGCGCGCAAGCTGTGTTCTGAACTCGAGCGCGCAAGTGCTGCGCAGATCGGCATAGTGATTACTGACACTTTCGGGCGCCCCTGGCGCACCGGTTTAGTCAACGTCGCCATAGGTCTGGCCAAAGTGCCCAGCAAGGTAGATCTCGCCGGTGAGAAAGACGCCTACGGACGCGAGCTGCGAGTGACAGTACCCGCGCTGGCCGACGAGCTGGCCGCAGCCTCGGGCCTCCTGATGAGCAAAGAGGGCAAAAAGCCTGTGCTGCTGTTTCGCGGTGTCGACTGGCAACCGGGACAGAGCAGTGCGCGCGATCTGCTGCGCCCGGCACGCGAAGACCTATTCAGGCAGTAACTCAATTATCGAATAACGCTAACAAAGGAAAAATAACAATGAAGATAGCTATTCTCGGCGGCACCGGCCCACAGGGCAAAGGACTGGCACTGCGCTTCGCCAGAGCAGGTGTAGATGTCGTCATCGGTTCGCGCGACGGCGAGCGCGCTGCTCAGATTGCCGACGAGCTCAATCAGAGCCTCTCGGGCGCGCCCGGCACTATCAGCGGCAGCGACAACATAGGCGCAGTCCGCGCCGCCGACGAGCAGGTCGTGTTAGCCGTGCCTTTCAGCGCGCACAACGCGACACTCGAGGCCATCAAAGGCGAGCTCGCCGGCAAAATTTTGGTCGACATCGTAGTGCCGCTTAGAGACGGCGATCCCAAGGCCGTCGACATGCCGCCAGAAGGCTCCGCGACTGAGGCGGCCCAGGCGCTACTCGGCGAGGAAATCCCCGTGGTCGGCGCGCTGCATAACGTCTCTGCCGTCACGCTCAACAACTTGGACTGGCCGATTAACTGCGACATTTTAGTCTGCGGTAACAACCTCAAAGCCAAAGAAAAAGTGATGTCGCTGATCGAAAAGCTCGACGTCGCGAGCTACAACGTCGGCCCCGCGGTCAACGCCCGCTGCGTCGAGGCGATCACCCCTATGCTGATCCGCCTCAATATTTCCAAGAAAGTCCCGTTCAGCCACGCCGGTATCAAGATCTGCCCACCGGCGCACTGAGCCTTATAAGAGTGGCTGTAAATCACAGATTTTCAGCTGCCCGCTAGATCAATCAACAATAAAAAGAATGAAAGCGCGGACAATCCGAACTTTCTTTTGTCTCGGCGCTGGCGGATAACCTTTCAGGTGACGCCGCCACGCCTCACTAAGGAGTAACATTATGGAATTTGGTATTACGTTCAAAGGTTTCGTCGAGCCACAGCGCGCGCGTGAACTGGTCAAGCAAGCAGAGGCCGCAGGCTTTACTTACTGCTGGTTCTACGACTCTCACGTGCTGTGGCGCGAGTGCTACCCTGCAATCGCGATGTGCATGGAGCACACTTCAAAAATGAAGTTCGGCCCCTGTGTAACGAACCCCAACTCCAGAGATTGGTCCGTGGCGGCGAGCCTCTTTGGCAGCTTAGCCAAGCAGAGCGATGGTCGCTTTGTGGTCGGTTTGGGCCGCGGTGACAGCGCGATGCGCGTGATGGGTAAAAAGCCCGCAAACCTGGCGCGCGTCGCCGAGTTCACTCAGAAAGTCAAAGCTATGGTGCGCGGTGAAGAAGTGCACTACGGCGAGAGCCCAGAGCCGGTGAAATTCCCCTGGGCAAACGGCTACGAGCTACCCGTTCACATCGGCGCCTACGGCCCCAAAGCACTCAAGACAGCCGGTGAAGTGGGCGACGGCGTGATTCTGCAAATCGCCGATCCATCATTGGTGAAATGGTTTGCCGAGCAGGCGATCAACGCCGGTAAAGAGGCTGGACGCGACATGTCCGACTACCAGATCATCGCCTCGGCGCCCGCCTACATGGGCGACATGGATCAGTGCCGCGAAGCGACGCGCTGGTTCCCTGCGATGGTGGGTAACCATGTCGCCGATATCGTCGAGAAGTACGGTGCACACTCAGGTCTTGTCCCCGAGAGCTTAACCAACTACATCGAGCAGCGCAAAGGCTATGACTACTCCAAGCACGGCCAGAGCGACAACCCATATTTGGATTTCATCACTGACGAGATCATCGACAGCTTCAGCGTACTGGGCGAGCCAGAGGCACACATCGCCAAGATCAGAGAGCTCGAAGAAGTGGGTACCACGCAGTTCAACATCTATCTGGACAGCGGCGACGAGGAGAACATCATCGCCAATTACGCCGAGAAGATCATTCCTGCGTTCCGCTAACTGTTAAGCGACTGCGGCAATGTCGCAGTCCCAACAGGCTGTCGCCACAGGTCATTTTGTTGCAAATCAACGTTGATAGCGATTTGCACCGCCACCGCTAAGCTGCGACAGCCTGCAAAAGGACACAACCGATGAAAGATATCAAAGTAAACGGCCAGCGCCTCTGGGACAGCCTGATGGATATGGCCAAGATAGGTGCCACCCCCAAGGGCGGCGTCTGCCGCCTGGCACTGACCGATCTCGACAAAGAGGGCCGCGACCTCTTCGTCTCCTGGTGTAAGGACGCAGGCTGTACGATTAAGGTCGATAAGATGGGTAACATCTTCGCCCAGCGCCCAGGTAAGAACAATGACTTACCACCAGTGGTTATGGGCAGCCACCTCGACACTCAGCCCACCGGCGGCAAGTTCGATGGCATCTACGGCGTACTGGCAGGATTAGAACTCATTCGCACCCTCAACGACTACAACATCGAGACCGAGGCGCCAATCGAAGCCTCTGTGTGGACCAACGAGGAGGGCTCGCGCTTTCCACCGGCCATGGTTGCCTCCGGGGTTTTCGCCGGTGTCTTCGATCTAGAGTACGGCTTGAGCCGTGCCGATCTCGACGGCAAAACTATGGGTGAAGAGCTCGAGCGCATCGGCTACGCCGGTAGCGAAGAGATGGGCAATCGCCAGCTCAAAGCCTTCTTCGAAGCGCATATCGAGCAGGGGCCTATTCTCGAGGATGAGGATGTCACTATAGGTGTGGTCACTGACGCTCAGGGGCAGCGCTGGTACGAAGTGCGCCTGACGGGCCAAGAAGCGCACGCAGGACCAACGCCTATGTCACGCCGCAAAGATGCGTTAGTAGGCGCGGCGCGTATTATCGATGAGGTCAACAAGATAGGCCTAGCCAACGCGCCACTGGCCTGTGCGACTGTCGGCCTGATGCAGATCCACCCCAACTCGCGCAACGTCATTCCGGGTGAGGTCTTCTTCACGGTGGACTTCCGTCACCCAGATGACGCCGTGCTCTCCAAGATGGATCAGGCACTGCGCGAATTCGTCGACAAGAGCAGCGCCGAGCTAGGTCTAGAGCTCGACTTCAAGGAAATCTGGTACTCACCGCCAGTGCCCTTTAACAAGTCCTGCGTCGACTCTGTGCGCGAAGCGGCGACTACTTTAGGTTACAGCCATCGCGATATCGTCAGCGGCGCCGGTCACGACGCCTGTTACATCTCACGGGTAGCGCCAACGGGTATGGTCTTTGTACCCTGCGAGGACGGGATTAGCCATAACGAAATTGAAAACGCCAAACCCGAACACCTCGAAGCCGGGTGTAACGTGCTTATCCAAGCCGTATTACTGCAGGCAAACGACATCTGATCTCACCACAGTTTAGAAGAGTCTTCGCCGGTGCTATCACCGGCGTTTTTTCTGCGCGCAACATGCAGCGCACCCTTCTCTTAATAGGGTAAAACCCTAATTTTCTCCTCGCTTACAACAAAGATAAAACACCCGTTTATCGAAAGTTCGGGATATGTACCTAGGTACACTGCCATTAAGCTGAACACTAGATTAATATCGCTTAATTACGAAATTCAACCGAGGAGGGGAACATGGAAAATCCTTATATGCGAGAAGCTGGTAACCTACAGAGTGCTTTTGTCGGCAGCGGCGAAAGAATAACAAAACCAGATCTCACACCCAGTAAGCCTAAAAGCTTTAAACAGTTGCTAGAAGAGTTTACAGACTTAACCCCTCCAAGCGGGAGAAGCGCCAAACAAAAAATCCAGTGGGCTGAAGCCAATTTTGGCGACCGCATCAGCGCAGAAGACTACGGCAACGTACCTAAAAACAACCGACGCGCTTGGAAAAAGTGGAAGAAGCTCATCAGTGCTGCAATTATCGAAGACAACAAAGAGCCTATCGATACGGTAGACCCTATCCTAAGGCCAGATGATGTTAATCCTGAACCAGAGCCAGAAGTTATTGTAAACCCGATGCCGCCGGCTGTTAATCCTGAACCTGAAGTCATCGTCAACCCGATGCCTCCCGTACCAGAGCTTGAGCCTGTAGCTATCCCAGAGCCTCAACCGCAGCCTATCATCGTTAATCCGATGCCCCCTGAAGTAGGTTTGGAAGAACCTTCTGATCAGACCACTAAGCTGCCCGATATCGCAGTTCCCATTATCGAGCCAGAGATTATCGTCAACCCCATGCCTCCAGTTGTCGAACCCGAGCCACTGCCCATCATCGTTAATCCGATGCCACCCGAAGTAGGTTTGGAAGAACCTTCTGATCAGGCCACTAAACTGCCCGATATCGCAGTTCCTGTTATCGAGCCAGAAATCATCGTCAACCCTATGCCTCCAGTTGTCGAACCCGAGCCTCTGCCCATCATCGTTAACCCGATGCCGCCTGAAGTAGGTTTGGAAGAGCCTTCTGACAGCCCTGAAAAAACGCTAGATGCCATCGCTCCTGTTTTCGAACCGGAGATTATCGTTAACCCTATGCCTCCGGTTGTTGAACCTGAGCCTGTGGTCATTGTTAACCCGATGCCGCCTCAAGTCGGACTGGAAGAGCCTTCTGACATCGCCGAAAAAGTGCTCGATGTTATCGCCCCTGTGTTCGAGCCAGAGATTATCGTTAATCCCATGCCCCCAGTTGTGGAACCTGAGCCTGTTGTCATCGTTAATCCGATGCCACCACAATTAACACTCACTGAAGTTAACCTTCCGGTTTTTGGTATGTCGCAAACATCACAGGGCGAGCTTATCTGCGGCCACCTTGGTGATCCTCTGAGCTTAGATGACCTTCTAGAAGAAGATCTAGGCACTGCTCTGGCGCAATTAAGCCCATCGATCGCAAGCGGTGCTTCTCATGCCACTGACTCGATTTCAAGTGTCGACCTAAGCCCTATTAGCGATGAGCTGGTCAAGCAAGAAATTCAGGTAGATTTCTAAAGTCCGTCTACACTTAATACCAACCTCGCAAAGAGGTTGGTATTAACCTACACAGTGATCCTCTCATGAATAGAATACAGCAGTACTGGTATAACCAGGCTATCGCAGAGTACACGTCATCGGCGCGCACAGTGGAGCTCAGCCACTGGATGCAGCGCTTATCAATCAGCCCTGACCTTATCCGACAGGCCATTCGCGTCAGCGATGACGAAATGGTACATGCTCAAATGTGCTATGAGATCGCCGTCATGCTCGGCTGTAGCGAAAGTTTGCCCCTCGATAAGATGCAACTAGTGCTCGATCAGGAGCATGAAAATCTGACCAAATCCATGCTACTTGTACTGGTGCAGTCATACTGCTTCGGTGAGACAGTAGCCGTGCCATTATTCTCAGCCATGCGAAAATCTTCCAGCGAAGGTGCTGTGATGAAAGTTTTCGATCGGATTCTGGACGACGAACCGCGGCACGCAAAATTTGGCTGGCTCACCTTGGCCTGGTGCCATGAAAATATCCCAGAGATAAAACAGTGGCTGCCCGAGATCGTCCCTGTTGCACTTGACCGCATGCGCCGAGCCTATGGCGGCCACCCACCCTTCGACCCTGCACCGTCACAACAGGAGCTCGACTGGGGCCTCTTCCCACGCGAGCGCTACGGCGAGATTCTGGAAAAGACCATTGCCACGACTTATAGCCAGCGCCTGGCACACTACGGTATCAAGCTGGAGGCAAGCGCCGCCTAGGTCCACTCCTCCTTTGGCGATGCTCAGCGTCGCCATCATGTTTCCTACCTGCATGAAGGGAAAACTCGCTAAGCACACAGCCATGACTACGCTTTCTTTACCGTGCTCAGTGTGGTCCTATTTACGGCCATTTGCTCCTTAGCTATCCACTATTAGAGAGCAGGCTAAGAACTCTTGGGGGCTTAGTCGCCCTTCCCCAGCTTTCCAACGTGTTCAAAAGACACTTTTTGGCAACAAAAACAACAACTTTTACCGAATAGAAAAACATGTCTTCGCACTTGGTTCCACAGGCCTTATACTCTTGAAATCAACGTTTACAGGTAATGGTTATGAGTGAAAAGAAAAGCGCCTTAAAGATTCCCATTCAAGTGCTCAGCGGCCTGGTCGCGCTCTTTTTACTCTACCTCTTGAGCTCCGCAGTCTTTACGCCGCCGGAGCCGCGCAGCCACAAAGGTTCAAACTACAACGGCATCGATTACACAATCCGCATCTACTATTTCCCAGCGCGTGAAGCCGCTGCCAACGCCATGGCCGAGTACTTCAGCAACGAGCAGTATCGCATTGAAATTTTGCCCGCGCTGAATGAACCGACACTGCAAGACAAACGTTACGGTACAAGCTATTTGTACTTTAATAACGCGGACGTCAACCAAGCGTTGCAGATCAAGAGAAAGCTCGAGCAAGTCGTGGGCTTTCCAATCAACGGCTACCGCCGCAGCGAGCCTATCGTCAACCCATCTATGATGTTTGTACTCACCGATAAACGCGCGAGTTAGTCCATCGAGTATCGGGTATCGGGTATCGGGTGTGCGAGAAGATGCTCTGCACGTAAATTAAGACGGTGCAGAGCGCTGTTGTACGCGGCAAAGTGACTACTTTGCCTTTGAGATGAGTAATCCGTTAGGCTACCTTGAAGTGCTTGAGCTGCTGCTCTAACTGCTGTGCCATTTCATCCAGCGATTTGCTCGCACGCGCTGTCTCTTGTGCACCTAAGCTGGTCTCCTCGGCGATCCCCGAGATAGTGACAATACCCTCGTTGATTTCCACCGCAGCCTCGCTCTGCTGACGCACTGAATTGGCCACTATATCGCTCATCTGCAAGATTTGGTTGATCTTGCCGGAAATGGTAAAGATCTGCTCCCCCGCTGTCTGGGCACTTTCCGAGCTTCCCTGAGTGTTAGCGTGCCCTTGGCGCACCATTACCACCGCATTGCCAAAAGCTGCTTTCAAACGCTCATTAAGCTCGCGTATCTGCGCCGTGGACTCCTGAGTGCGCATCGCCAACTGACGCACTTCGTCGGCAACAACAGCAAAGCCACGCCCTTGATCACCGGCGCGTGCAGCCTCTATCGCAGCATTCAAAGCCAGTAAGTTCGTCTGCTCGGAAATGTTGCTGATCACGTTGAGAATGGTCTCCACTTCTTCAGTATCTTGCTCCAGTTGACCGATTGTCTCCAACAGCCCCTGCATCTCACCGGATACACCATTAATGCGGCTGATGGTCGATTCGACAATCGAGCGCCCCTCTTCTGCCGCTTGATCGGCACTGCGGCTGTTATCTGCAGTTTCTGTGGCTGTCTGTGCCACTTCACGCACCGACTGCGACATTTGCTCCACGGCGGCAGCCAGTGCCTCGGTCCGTTCACGCTGGCGCTTAACACCATCAAACGTCTGTACTGTGGTCGCCGCCGCGCTCTGCGTCGACTCTTTTATCTGCTGGCATGAACGACCTACTTGGCGGATCAAATTGCTGAGCTCATCCACTGTGATGTTCAAATTCTTAGAGAGCGCGCCGATCTCATCTCTGCTTTGATACGCAACCCGCGCTGTTAAGTCACCCTTTGCCAAGCGCTGCATTACAGTGGAAATCTGACTAATTGGCCCGGTGATGCTCTTAGATATTGCCACAGATACCAGCAGAATAACGGGGAAAATCAACAGCAGCACTACAGCGGCGTGGAGCAGCTCTTCATAGAATATTGCCTCGAGATCATCGGTATAAACGCCCGTGCCAATCACCCATCCCCAAGGTTCCATCTGTCCAACATAAGAGATCTTTTCAACCGCGGCATCACTTCCTGGCTTAGGCCACAGATAGCGCACAACCCCACCGCCGTCACGCGCAGCGACTTTGGCAAATTCGACAAAGATTTTCAGCCCGTTTGCATCGCTCGTCTGGCTGAGGTTTTTACCATTGAGCTGCGGCTTGACTGGGTGCGCGATCATATTGGCATTGAGATCGGAGATAAAGACGTAGTTATCATCGTCGTAACGCATGTCGCTGATGGTTTTAATCGCCTGCTGCTGTGCCTGTTCAAGAGTGAGCGCACCCTCTTTGTAGCGCTGGTGGTAACTGTTGGCCGAGCTCTGGGCAATCGATACGATCTGGTGAGATTGCTCACCCTTGGCATATTCCAACTGATGGCGCATATCGGATAAATTAATTGTCTCCAGCGCGACGATCAGCAGACAAAATAGAGCAATGATCAGTGTCAGTTTGTGACGCACTGATAGGTTGTTTAACACGTTCATTTAAGTCGAATCCTTTTGGCTGCGGTATTGCCAAGCTCTGCAGGCGCTGTAACTGGCGCATCATCCAAAGCTATGCAATATCACTTTACGAGTGTCTGATGGCCAAAATGACTATCCCGATCAATTTGGTCGCCGGCTCTAACATGGCATTGTGCATAAACACACAAGCTCCTTGAGCCGCGCCGCCTTTCAGACACATTGAAAATGTCCCTTTCATAGATAGCTGTGCCAAACTGTGAAAAGCAGCGCTGAATTAGCCTGAAGTCCACTATCCCTAGTACATGCTGGAACACCTAAAGCATCATCCTGACACTTTGAAAGCTGTGTTGCCGCTGGACCCCATCCTAACCGATCAATCATATAAGCATTTGATACTGCTACATAAACACCCACGATTGCGCCAACAAGTGTAGTTGACCAATCGGTAAACGCCAGTTGATACGCTCAAATAATCAGCATTTTTTATTGATATATATCAAGCAATGAGATGATTTATTAATATGTTAACAAGTTATGGCTAGTACAGAAAATAATCACTGTACAAGTGTACAATAAAGGAGGGATAAAGCGCTTCGCCACCGTGTTGAGCAGGTAGGCTACAGTGATCGCATCAAGCGTCACTGCAGCACCTCGCGCCAGATCATCCTCTGGGCGCGGCATCCCTTCTCTCTGGAAATTATTACTGCCCGATAATGCACCCGCTAGCGTGCAGCTTGTCATCGCAAGTGTATGCCCCACTGTCATTAGATGCGCCCAGCACATGCACTAGCTCGCCACATTGCCAAAACGCACAGCGAGTCCGCATCTGGACGCTATGAGCACCGAGCGGACTGCGGCTGTTAGAAATGTACCCATTTTGAATTGTCGTCCGATGATTCGACACAACATTCGAGCAGGCGAACACCTTCGATACCCGCATCTATATCCGGGTACCAAAGGCTCTCCAAACGCGCTTGATCGTCGCGCTCTGTCGCATCGATTGCCAACGCGTAGCGGTGATAGAGATTCGCCCAAGACTCGAAAAATCCTTCAGGGTGGCCGCCACCGATGCGGTTGCAGCTGACCGCATCATCATCAGCCATATAGCCCATGCCACGCTCTAAGGTCTGAGCAGGCTGCCCCTGCATTTCCAACAACAACTGATTTGGGCGTTCGTCCCACCACTCAAGGCTGCCCTTTTCGCCGACCACACGCACGATCTGGCGGTGCATCGAGCCTGCATTCACTGAACTGGCCCACAGTGTCCCCACAGCTCCGCCATCAAATTTGAGCATGACGTGCGCATTGTCTTCCAACGGCGCTCGCGAGGGAATAAAACTCTGGCGCATACAGCTAAGCTGCTCAACTTTGAGACCCGTCATCAAACTGGCGAGAAAGAAGGTGTGGGTACCCAAGTCTCCCAGCACATAACTTGGCCCCGAGATCTCGGGGTTCATACGCCACTTGGCACCAGGGCTATGCTCCTCTATCGCGGTATTGTGAAAGCCATGAGCAAAACTCATATTAACCACGCGCACTGCGCCGATATCGCCACGAGCAATCATGGCCTTGGCCTGGTGCACGGTCTGATAACCGGCGTAGCCATACATCACCGCGAAGATTTTACCCGCTCGTTGAGCCTTAGCTTTTAGTTGTTCAGACTCAGCGACGGTGAAAGTTACCGGTTTCTCACAGATAACATGCAGCCCAGCATCCAGCGCGGCATTGCAAATTGCGAAATGTGTTCCATTTGGTGTGGCGACAGATACCGCTTGAATCCCGTCGCTGCGCTGGCGCTCAGCGTCAAACATCTGCTGATAATCACTGTAGCAACGATCGGCAGGCAAGCCTAAATTAGCGGCGAATTCAGCATTGCGCGCCGCATCAATGTCAAAGCAACCTGCGATGAGCTGAAACAAGTGATCACGTGCCGCCGCTGCTCGGTGCGCATAGCCAATCTCACTACCGCGGCCACCGCCAACCATGGCCCAGCGAATAGGACTGGCGAGCCTTTTCTCTTCGTTAAACATAGTTGTTCTCTCAGATGTAAAACGCCGAGTATCGAAAAGATTGAAAACGTTTTCAATATAAATCTCACTTTTTACGTATATTTGCCTATTATCACCCCATAAAAGGACATTTTATGAGAAACGTTTTCAATGCTAGTAGGCACCTGCCGCTGATCTTTGGGCAGCAGCTCAAGATGCAGGCTCTGACGAGATGGCTTTGCACCCCAATATTCGCTATCCTTCTGGCCCATACCTAGCTCAGAGGCGAACTCCTTGGCCACTGCCAACACGCACAAAAAAGTTACTGTCGTCGAAGTTGCCGCCGCCGCTGGTGTCTCGGTCTCCGCCGTTTCACGCGCGTTCTCCAATGGCAGCTGCTCGGCCAACATGCGCGAAAAAGTACTGGCCGCAGCAAGTGAGCTTGGCTACAAACCCAATCGCCTGGCGCGGGGGCTTAAGGCGAAGTCATCCCTCATTGGCATTCTGATCACCGATTTTGACAACCCTGCGTACCTACCTATTTTGCAGCAGTTCAGCGCAGAGATTCAGCAGCGCAACTGTCACAGCTTACTGGTCAATGCCAGTGACACCCGCAGTGTCAGTGAAGCTTTGGACCTCGTACTGGAATACCACATCGATGGCTTGATCGTCACCGCCACTTCACTCCCTCAAGTATTGGTTGATGCGTGTAACAAACAAAACATTCCCGTGGTCTGCTTCGCCCGTAGTTCGAAGAGCCAAGGGGCGAGCGCCGTGTATTGCGATAATATCAGCAACGGTCGGATGGCCGCTGATTTGCTGCTCGATGCGGGCTACACTAAACCGGCTTTCGTCAGTGGACCTGTAGCGGCCATCACTTCGCGCGAGCGCCAGCGCGGCTTTATCAACCGGCTTGTCGAGCGCGGCTGTCAGGACTGGCAGCTCGTCGAGGGCGGCAGCTACAGCTACGATGCCGGTTACGAGGCCACCTGCAAGCTACTGGATATCACTGAGCGCCCCGACGCCATTTTCTTCAGCGACGATATTATGGCCTGCGGCGGTTTAGACGCTGCGCGCTATCGCTACCACTTGGATGTGCCAAACCAGTTGGGAATTATCGGGGTCGATGACATTCAACTCGCCGCCAGTCCCGCTTATCAACTAACCACTATTCGCCAACCTTTTCCTGAAATGGTCAGTGCCTGCACCGAGACCCTCTTTGAGCAAATAGGCAATCCCGAGCTGCCCCCTGCGCAGATCGTTTTCCCCTGTGAAGCGGTTCACCGCAGCTCGACGAACACGCGCTAAAAGCAGCGAAACTTTTTGTACCCCCACTTGGAAAATCTGCCGTTTGCCAACTATGCTTTGTAGTACGTTCAAACGATGCGTGCGCCAACTCACTCGGCGCCGCGCGACACTTAGGAGCTGGCGCCCGTAGTACCTAAAGCCAGCCCCGCTGCGGAGCACCTATGTCAGATAAGCTAAAAGTACTGATCGTCGACGATTCCACGAGCATGCGTCTCGTCGCCAAAATGCAAGTTGCAAGCCTGGGGCACGATGTTGTAGCCGAGGCAGAAGACGGTAAAGTCGCCCTTCAAAAATACCTAGAGCACAAGCCAGATGTGGTGCTGCTCGATTTGGTCATGCCCAGGTTCGACGGTAAAAAAACACTCAAGAAACTGCTGCAAGTTGACCCCCAAGCTAACGTGGTGATCTGCAGTTCGCTCGGCTCCGAAGCAGACATTGAGTTCTGCCTGAGCAACGGCGCCAAATTCTACTTGCAAAAGCCCTACGAAGCAGAAGGAATTAATACCGCGCTTCAGGGTTTGGCCAGCTAACCGATTGCAGAGGACACCACCATGCTCAATAAATTTTTCGGTCAATTCCTGTTAGAAAAAGGATTGATCACCCCAGAGCAGCTACTCACTGCCATCAGCTTACAAAAGGCCTCCAACCCCAGTCTTGGAAAAATCGCTGTGGATAAAGGCATGCTCAGCGAGGCTCAAGCAGAGGCGATTAATGCCGAGCAACAGCGCACCGATCAACGCTTTGGTGACTTAGCCGTCACGATGCAACTGCTCAGTGATGCTCAAGTTGGCGAGCTTATCGATACCCAAAAAGCGGGGCGTAAGTTCTTCGGTCAAATTTTAATCGAGGAAGATTTTCTCAACGCCGCAGCCGTCGAAGAAGAGCTGACTGCTCACGCGGCGATCAAAGAGAAAGTTGCGATGCAGGTCGACAGTCAAATCGAGCAGCATAAATACGCCGGTATTATCCTCAACACTTTAGATAGCTGTATTAAACTGTTTACCCGTATTGCCAAGATCAATGCGCAAGTGGCAGGTATTGGCGATGCCGAGACATCACTCGACGATGAGTGCCTCTATTTTTCACAGTGCTTTGAGCGTGACCAACACGTCAAGATAGGGCTAGTTTTACCCAAGCGCATGATGCAAGAGCTCGCGCTTAACTTCCTCAAGATGGACGTATCAGACCACCCAGCTGTGTACCAAGATGCGGTTTGCGAATTTCTCAACATTGTTCTGGGGAATGCGCTTGCAGAGGGCGAGCAGCAAACAAAGTTAGAGCCGCCTCAAATCAATGATGCCGATGCCGACAACTTGAGCCCCTTCGCACATGCTCTCTACATTCAGATGACTGCCGGTGAGCAGAGCTTTAAGCTGTTCATCATGAACGACTAAGTGGCTAGGCCAAAAAAAGGGGGAGCAACGCTCCCCCTAAACTAAGCCGTGAAACTTAGTAACTTTTACAACTCACTTACAATTCACTTCTTGGCCACAATCGCTCTACCAACACCTTCAGGTTCTGGCAGTTCACTGTGAGCGCTAAAGATACGTTGCAGCGCCTGCTCCACACAGCCCGTTGCAGGACAGACACGTCCGCTCTCCAAATCGACATGCAACAGCATGTGCTCACCCGTTGCCAACAACCGTTCACCGCTGTAGAGGCTGTGGAAAAGGTGCATCCGCTTAGCATCCGTGCTGATCAGCTGCGTTTTCACCTCCAGCGCTTCACTCAACTTTACATCGTCTAAGTGACGGATGTGTGTCTCCACAGTGAAGTAGCTCTGCCCGTCAGCGACATACTGTTCATCGGCACCGACGTAAGCCATGAAATTATCGGTCGCCATACTCAGCACTTGCAGGTAATTCGTCTCGTTCATGTGGCCGTTGTAATCAATCCACGCCGGTAAGACCTTACCGCTAAACATGGTCAGAGGCTGATCTTCGCTGTGCTGCACCGGTGCACTGGGACGGCTGTTTGCCAAGCGCTCATCGTGCGCCCGCAGCAACTCGCCCACCCCCCAGTTAGCCTCTTTTTGGACCCGCATAATGCCAACTAAGTTGTCATCGCGAATACGCTCTAGTTCTCGAATACTGTACTTTCCAGATTGAGCATCGGACTGATCAGCGATCTTCTGCACCAGTTCGTCCGTGAGCTCTGGCACATCCATCAACTTAGTCCAAGGCCAGGCGAGCGCGGGTCCAAATTGACCGATAAAATGCGCCATGCCCGCCTCACCGCCGGCGATACGGTAAGTTTCAAACAATCCCATTTGCGCCCAGCGCAAACCAAAGCCGAAGCGAATGGCATCATCGATTTCCTCAGTGGTTGCAATGTCATCTTTGATCAACCACAACCCCTCGCGCCACACCGCCTCCAGCAGGCGGTCGGCAATGTGTGCATCGATTTCTTTGCGCACGACGAGCGCCTTCATACCCACAGCCGTAAGCAATTCACTGGCTTTTTCGACCTGCGCTGTGCTGCTGCGCTCACTGGGCACCACCTCAACGAGTGGCACCAGATAAACAGGGTTAAAAGGGTGAGCCACCAAAATCTGCCCAGGGTTAGCTGCCCCTTGTTGCAGTTCGCTCGGCTTAAAACCTGAGGTGGACGAGCCAATCAATGCGTCACTGCGACAGTGCGCTTGAATCTCTGCGAGTATCTTGTGTTTGAGTTCTAGCCGCTCGGGCACACTCTCTTGAATCCAACTCGCCTGCGCTACCGCTTCCTCAAGGCTGCTGGCGAAGCTCAACTCACCCTCTTCCGGCATAGCCACATCTGCCAGTGCAGGTAGCGAGCGCCGTGCATTTGCCAGTACTTCTTCCACTTTACGCTGCGCATCGGGTGCTGGGTCAAACACCTTCACATCCCAGCCGTGCAGGAGAAAACGGGCGACCCAGCCGCCGCCTATAACGCCGCCGCCAATACAAGCTGCTATTTTTTTCATATCTATTCCTCGCATCAAATTCGCGATGCTGCTTTAAGGGGCCAGTGTTTCCGTATTGCCATCAATGGAAATCGCTTGCCCAGAAATTTTATTGCCTCCAGGGGAAGCCAAAAAGAGGGCTGTATTGGCGATATCTTCAGCTTTTACCCAGGTTTTCATCGACACGCCACGCACATAAAATTCGCGCACTTGCTGCTCGGGCAAATCTTTCGCGGCCGCCTCGGCTGCGATCACCGCATCCATGCGCTCACCTTCGACAGCCCCAGGGCATAACGCGTTGACACGAATACCGTGCTCTCCCAACTCCATAGCGAGGGTCTCCATCATGCCAATCACCGCCCACTTAGCCGAGGCGTAGGCGCTGCGATAGGGGTACCCCATCAAACCTGCGGTGGATGAGGTAAACAAGAGCAAGCCACTGCGCTGCTGTTTAAAGATCGCAGCGGCGCCGCGAGCAGTGAGAAAGGCGCCGCCGACATTGACTGCGTGACAGGCCTGCCAAGCGCTGTAATCTAAAGTTTCCACAGCACCGGCTGGTCCTGCGGTACCCGCGTTGGCACACACCACATCGAGCCTTCCCCAACGCTGTTGCAAACGTTGAAAAAGGGCATCAACTGCTCCCTCATCTGCGATGTCTAAACACTCAAAGATATGTTCTGGGTGTGCCTGTCGCATCTGCTCGAGCGCACTCGGATCTAAATCGACGGCCGCCACACAATCGCCCCTGGCGATAAACGCTTCCACCATCGCCTTGCCGATTCCGCTGGCACCTGCTGTTACCAATACATACTGCATGTCGTTTCTCCCGCTATCAGCGTGGCAGTGGCGCGCGTTTAACTAGCTTCATCTTCTCGCGCACCTGCGCTGGGGTCATCAAGCTGCCCCCCATGTTAGTGACGATGTTGGCCGCGCGCTCCACCAGCTGCGCATTTGTCGCCAACTGCCCCTTAGCCAGCCATAGGTTGTCTTCCAAACCGACGCGGATATTGCCACCGGCGAGCATTGCAGAGGCCACGTACGGCATCTGATTACGCCCGATTGAGAAAGCGGAAAACGTCCAGGACTCAGGGATATTATTGACCATCGCCATGAATGTGTTGAGATCGTCTGGCGCACCCCAGGGAATACCCATACACAGCTGGATCATCACCGGATCTTCGATAATTCCCTCACTGACCAACTGCTTGGCCAACCACAAGTGCCCCGTGTCAAAAGCCTCAATTTCCGGGCGCACGCCCATCTCGGTCATCATCTTGCCCATGGCGCGCAACATACCCGGCGTGTTAGTCATCACATAATCCGCTTCAGCGAAATTCATCGTACCGCAGTCTAAGGTACAAATTTCCGGCAGACACTGGCGCACATGCTCGACGCGCTCACTTGCACCGACCATATCGGTGCCTCCCTGATTGAGCGGGAACGGCGCCTCGGTATCACCAAAAACAATATCCCCTCCCATACCGGCAGTCAGATTCAGCACCACATCGACCTCAGAGTCACGCACACGCTCTGTCAGTTCGCGATACAGCTCAATATCGCGACTCGGTGCACCGGTCTCTGGGTCACGCACGTGGCAGTGCACCACCGCAGCGCCCGCCTTGGCGGCGTCGATACAGCTTTCAGCTATTTCCTTGGGGCTTCGCGGCACGTGTGGCGAGCGATCTTGTGTACCGCCAGAACCGGTAACAGCACAAGTGATAAAGGGCGTAGTATTGGCTTGTAATGGCATAGCTTAAGTCTCGTTTTGTCTTATTTTTGCGCATCGTCGCACTACTAGCCGATTGCGAGTTGGCAAAATACGCAACGAATTTGATATTATGCGCAAAAAAGAGATTTATACTGTGCCACTGTTCAGCCCTAGCCCAGAGACCCTTCACGTTACACTTCTGCTACTGCCAGAGTCTTCACTGATGTCGCTCGCGGCAACACTAGATACAATGCGCGCCGCCAATAGGCTGTCGCGGCGCCACCTCTTTCAATGGCGCGTCGTCAGCCTGGACGGAGAACCTGTAGAACTCTCCTGCGGCCAGCGCATTCACCCCGACGCCGCTTTCAGTGATAGCTGCAGCGGTGATTTGCTGATATGTATCGCCGCATTTCATCACAGTTGGTACATGCCCGAAGAACAGCTGCGCCACTTCAAGCGCCGCGCCAAGGTATTCCCCTATGTCGGCGCCGTAGAATCTGGCAGCTGGATTCTCGCCCGAGCGGGCATGTTAAGCGGCAAGCGCGCCACCACGCACTGGGAGGATTTGGAAGATTTTCGCGACAGCTACCCGCAAGTTAACGTACTTCCCGATCGCTACGCCATCGACGGGCGCCTCTTCACCACGGGCGGAGCCTCGCCGACGATAGATTTAATGCTGCATTTGATCGGTATGCGCTACGGCCACCCGCTAGCCCTAGAAGTTGCCAGTATCTTTATCTACGACGGCGCCGGAGCACAGTCGCCACAGCCGCTGGTTTCACTCGGCCCGCTGCAACAGCAAGCCCCCAGGGTCAGCCGCGCGGTGCAACTGATGTCAGAGCAGATTGATGAGCCACTGACAATCACAGCAATCGCCTCAAAACTGGGTATGTCGAACCGCACACTGCAGTTATTGTTTCAGCGGGAATTAGGGGTTACACCGCACGCCTACTACAGGCGGCTGCGGCTGCAAAGCGCCAAACGCTTGGTGCAAAACAGCAACCACAGTATGCTCGAAATCTCTGTGCGCACAGGATTTAGCTCACTGGCGAGCTTCTCTAGAGAATTTAAGAAGTACTACGGGGCCAGCCCGAGCCATTTGCGATAGCCCATAAGGCCCAGTGGAAATAACGCGACTAAGAGTGAGAGCAGCACAGCCGTCATCATAGATTGATAGTAGGCTCCGGCGAGCCCTAAGGTGGTCAATCCGAGCAGTTCGACAGCACCGCTGGCGAGGACACCAGCCCACATATCGATCACGACAAGACACTGCAGCAGCGCACGCACAACGGCCCCTAAGGTCAGTGCTCGCACCATGCGCTCTAAGGATCGCGCGCGCAGCCAATATTCCAAATAACTGTAAATCACAATCCAGCTGCAGATAGCCAGTAACATACCGGCAATAACGGCTAAATCACCGTCCGCTGGATAGCCGAAACTAAACCCGACCACTGCGTTGACAGGAACCAGCAGCATCCATTTACACACTATTTTAGCAATCAATTAAAAGGGCGTGTCCACTGTAACCATAATCTTGGTTGTCGATCCGGTGCCGTGGTGGCTTCTGAGTCAGTGCGCCAAGCAGCTGTCATACTCAAATTGCCCAGCGACTTGTGACGAAACACTGCAGCAGCGCCTATTCCAGAGAGCGCTTTGGTGTTGTCTGTATCACTCGCTGAAGGGTGTTTCTTGGCATCGCCAACGCCGGCATCAACAAAACCGCTGAAGGTCCAAGAGGGGTTGGCCTGATAGAATATTTCGAGGCTAGAGAGGATACCGGTATCCACAAGTCCCTCACCCTGGGGGTAAGCGCGGACTGCATCTGCACCACCGAGTGCAAATTTATGTGCGCTGGAGAGGTTGTCATTCGTATGCTGACCGCTGATCGAGCCCTGCACCCTGAATTTATCGAACACGAACTGGTTGTGCTTGAGTGATAGCTCGAGCTTTGCGAAACCACCTTCGGTCGGATCGTTTTGCGCTTTGTCCTCGACATCACCGGCCTCTACTTTAAAGCGCCAATCCGTGCGCTTGCCTGGTGAACTGAAATCGCCAAACAGTGAAGCATCGACACTCTTAATCTTGCGATCACTGGTTGCGGTGCCTAAAGTTTCATCGTCGAAACGGCTCAGGCGATAGTTGATGTCAGAGTAGATATTGGAATTTAAACTGCGACGCCAAGGATAGTGTAAGCCGACTTTAAAGTTATCACTTTTGCCCTCTGCATCTAGGGCGGCAAACTCTTCACCGAGCTCATAGTGCGTATTACTGTAGCCAAATTTAACGGCCAAACCGTCATAGCCAATGGGCACATCACCGTCTAGTGCCACATAGCGGTATTTAGCGCCACCGCTCACTAAACTAAGCAGGTAGCGACCGCCGTAGCCAGCGGGATCGTTAAGCTGTAGCACAGTGCCAGCGCGCACGGCATTGGTGTAACGATTGCCTTTATTGTCGACGCTCACATTGCCCTGTAGCAAAGGCTGCTCAGTCGCTTTGACGTTAAAATTTGTGCTACCTAGGGATTCACCCGGGCTAAAAGTGCCTTGCACTTTAACGCCGCGATCTGTCAGCAGGCGCAGCTTGCGCTCGATTTGCGCACTGGTCAGCGGTTTATCTTCAAGGCTATCGAAGTAACGGCGCAAACGATCGGCACTCATGCGACCATCGATATCTACGGTTAACTCACCGAGAATCCCCTCGAGTATCTCGACTTTGAGCACGTTGTCGCTAATATCCTGCTGCGGAAGATAAGCCGTGGCCATCAAATAGCCCATTTGACGATAGTGACGCGTGATGCGCGTGGCTAAGTTCTTCAGGCCGATAAAGCTGTGCTCGCGATCGAGTTCTTCCTCGATAACCTGATTGAGCTGCTCGGTGCTGAACACGGTGTGGCCGCTGAACTCGACGCGTTCGATTTTTACCTTGCGCCCATTCCCCTGATCTTCGGCGGTGGCAGGTAAAGGCCGAGAGAAATCGATATCGGCATCGGGCAGAATATCACTGCTGATGACAGGGGCGCTCTGCTGAATAGTTCCACCGTCTGGCGCAACAGGTGCAGCAAGGACTTGTAGAGGCACGAGCCCCGACAATAAGATCAACAATGTAGTGTTTTTCATAAAATCCATGAACGACCTTTACTGCTCCCGACGTATTTTCACTGTATCCGCACTAGCGCACCTATCTAAAGTGCTTTTTTAAAACCATAGTCTAAATTACTGATAAAGAATAAGAAAAAAGATATCTTTTTACTTAACAATATGTTTATGACTGCAAAAGGTGACGCTTTTGTTGCTTTATTGGCGCACCATCGCTCAACAGCCATTAGCATCTGTGTATTTATCTATGCAAATACAAGCGCATAGCACAAAGACCCACGTATCGTAACTCTAGTACAAGGTGCAAAAATTACTAATAATAATGTCTCAAAATTAAATTTTAGGACTTTTACTTAGCAACACAAGTGCGGTGAATACAGGGAAAAGCGGCACCCAGACACAGCTGCCGCTAGGTAAATAGTCAGTGAGCTGAGCGCAGAAAGCCACAAATCCACTGCGCGACTTGCTCGCGCTGTAGTGGCTGCGTGATGTTAGCAATCGCCTCTGTGGCCTGCTGCTGCGGGAGCAGCTTCAAGTCACGCCGGTTCGTTAACAATTTACCGGTATAGCTTGCATCAAATTCAGGGTGCCCCTGAAACGTAATCGCTCGGTTATCAAAGTTGAGCGCTGCATAGGGACAAAAATCTGAACTGGCAACCACCTTAGTATTCGCGGGTAATTCAACCACTTGATCCTGGTGGTAAGCCTGAATAGAAAAGTGCGCAGGCGCGCCTTGCATCCAAGGCTCAACACAGTCTACAGCGTATTCGGCAACCCCTAAGCTCCAGCCCTTATCCGATTTAACGACTTTACCGCCGAGTGCCTGTGCCACCAACTGGTGACCAAAGCAGATACCGACGACCGGAATAGACTGTGCATAGGCACTGCGCACGAGATCTTCAAGCGGTGCGATCCAACTGTGATCTTCGTAGACACCAAATTTAGATCCCGTTATCAACCAGGCATCACACTCGTTAGCTGCGCTGGGAAGCTGTGCATCTAATACTGCGTAAAACCTAAATGTGATATTTGCATCTTGCTCGCCCAGCAAGCCGGCAAACATTTCAGGGTAGCTACCGTGTTCATCACGGTACTCTTCAGGGGGTAGTCCTGTCTCCAGGATGCCCAGTGTTATCTTTTTCATCTCAATCCCTACAAACAACTTGGGGAGGAGAGCCTGCGCACTACCCCAAGTCACGGTGACAATACTGTACGTAAAATTCGCCTGCGCGCGGGCACGGCTGATATACCCTACACCTTCAGCAGATAAGTATCATACTCTAAACGGCTAATCCAGTTGGCGAATGTCTGCTCTTCACTGTGTTTAACGCCGCAGAAAACCCGCTGCATTTCAGACCCAAAATACTCGGCGACGAAATCAGATTGCTCCATTTGCTCAATCGCAATAGCCCAGTGCCGCGTCATCGGTACCAGCGCGCTCAAATCTGTTTCATCACTGAGCGCCGCTTGCGGCATTTGCGCATCTGCGAGCCCGCGATGCATCCCCGCCAGCACGGCGGCAATCACCAGATAAGGGTTCGCATCGGCCCCTGACACACGGTGTTCTAGCCGTGCATCAGCGCCATCAATCGAGGGTACGCGCACCGCAGCCGCGCGGTGGTCGTAGCCCCAGCAGGGGCTCACAGGAGCAAAAAAGCCGGGTGCATAGCGACGATAGGAGTTAGCGTGCGGGGCGTACACTAACTGTGTCGCTTGCATTGTCTTCAAGAGACCTGCCACAGCATGCGCCAGTTGCGGGTGAATTTCACCGTTATCACTGCTAAAAATATTGTGCCCGCTGGCATCGTTCAGGCTGGCATGTACATGCAGTCCATTGCCCATTTCTTCAGCGTACACCTTAGCCATAAAACTGGCGCGCAAACCGTGCCGGCGCGCCACACATTTGATCAGCCGCTTGAGCAAAATCGCCTGGTCTGCAGCCAGCAGTGCATCGTCACAGTGCAGTAGATTAATTTCAAACTGCCCCGGTCCGCACTCAGCGATAGTTGTATCCACAGGCAGGTTTTGCAGCTGTGCTGTGTCTAAAATATCCTGCAACACAGCATCGTACTGCTCGAGCAGCGCCATTGAGTACTGTTGATCCTCACGCAGGCGCTCACCGTTGGCATCCAGTGGGCGCTGCGGCTCACCGTCGGCGCGGCGAACGGGGTCGATAAAATAAAACTCTAGCTCCGTTGCCACCACAGGTTTTAAACCTTGTGCGGCGAAACGCGACAGCTGCTTTTGCAGCGTTACTCTAGGGGCGTACTGACAGGGGCGCATATCCGCTTGATCTATCATCGTCAGTAGCATCTGAGCACTGGGAACGCTCGCCCAGGGCACAGGCGCCAGCGTCTCGATGATTGGCAGGCAGATACCATCTGGGTCACCGACATCCAACCCCAGCCCAAGCTCTGGGGTGTCATCA
Source organism: Pseudomonadales bacterium (assembly GCA_049613705.1). Taxonomy (GTDB): domain Bacteria; phylum Pseudomonadota; class Gammaproteobacteria; order Pseudomonadales; family Balneatricaceae; genus Rs1. The sequence goes on from JBMZCU010000004.1 coordinate 27,996, forward strand.
CTCCAGATATCGGCAAAACACGCGGTGCGCGGTATGCGAAAAGTCCCTTTGCTGAGCTTTTTCAACGAACTCACCGGGAGCCACTTACCGCGTAGCGCACCATTGATATCGACCAGTAACAATTCAAGGCGCTGCGTGTCTGGATAGCGCGTCAAGAAATCCTCGACGCCGCGCTCAAAGGCCGCTACGTCAAAATCGTAATCTACAAACTGCATTATTCTGCTCACTGCTTGTTTGCCGCAAAAAGGCAAAGTAAATTTAACGCCACCGTCGCCGCGGCAAGCGAAGTTATCTGTCCCACATCGTAACTGGGGGACACCTCAACGACATCCATCCCAACTACATTTACCCCAGCCAGCGCACGCAGCAACTCGAGTGCCTGCGCGCTGCTTAGACCACCGATCACTGGTGTACCGGTGCCCGGAGCGCAAGAGGGGTCCAGGCAATCGATATCAAAGGTGATATAGCAGGGCCGATCACCCACGATATGCTTTACCCGCTGCGCTATCTGCGCAACGCCATCGCGGTGCACTGTATCGGCATCAAACACATTGTAGCCGTGACTCTCGCTATTGTGCGTGCGAATGCCAATCTGCGCAGAGCGCTCAGGGTCCACTAGACCCTGTTCTGCTGCGTGGAAAAACATCGTGCCGTGATCGATGCGATCGCTCTCATCACGCCAGGTGTCGCAGTGCGCATCAAAGTGAATCAGCGACAGCGCGCCGTGCTTTTGCGCATAGGCCTTCACAATGGGATAGCTGATAAAGTGGTCCCCGCCAAGTGCCAGTGTTGCCACACCACTGTCCACCAACTGGGTAAATTGCTGATAGAGCTTATCAGGCACTTGATCAGGGCGTCCGGGATCAAACAGGCAATCCCCCCAATCGATGACATTGAGCGTATCAAAAGGGTCCAACCCCCAGCCCCAAGCTTTCCCCCAGGCCAACTGTGCCGACGCTTCGCGCACTGCACGCGGTCCAAAGCGCGCACCTGGACGGTTCGATACCGCAAGGTCAAATGGCACGCCTACCACGGCGACATCAACACCCTCTAGCGCCTTAGTGTAAGCGCGGCGCATAAAGCTTAGAATCCCGCTGTAGGTGGGCTCGGCTACCGTGCCGTAGTGGCTCTCGCGTGTGATCGCCAGATCTATCTTTTTAAACTCATCAGTACTGCCATTTAACTGAGTCATTTCTTTTTCCTAAGCCGTTGCTTTCGCTTGCTGTTCATAGAGACGCTTTTTCAATGCCGCGCGCTTGGTAATCAGTGAGGCGCTGATGACCCCTACCGACACGACGGCGATCAAAATAGTCGACAGCGCATTGATCTGCGGGTTGAGCCCCAGGCGCACTTGTGAATAGATCTTCATTGGCAGCGTGGTTGCGCCCGGCCCAGAAGTAAACGAGGCGATCACTAAATCATCTAGCGAGAGCGTAAAAGCCAACAGCCAAGCGGCGATAATAGAAGGCATGATGATAGGTAAGGTCACCTGCAAGAAGGCTGTTAGTTTGTTACAGCCCAGATCTAATGCCGCCTCTTCCAAGGAGCGATCAAAGGTAACTAAGCGGGACGAAACCACCACCGCGGCATAGCACATGCTAAAGGTGACATGTGCGATCGTGATGGTCCAAAACCCGCGGTCCAAGCCAATGGCTACAAACAACAGCAATAGCGAGAGCCCGGTAATGACTTCAGGCATCACCAGTGGTGCGTAAATCATGCCAGAGAACAGCGTGCGCCCTCTGAAAAGGCCACCGCGCGTCAGTACCAGCGCGCCCAGTGTTCCCAGCACAGTGGCTAGCGAAGCGCTGACAAACGCGACTTTACAGGTCATCCACGCAGCATCGATAAACGCTTCGTTTTCCAGCAGGGAGCTGTACCATTTCGTTGAAAATCCACCCCACACTGTGACCAATTTCGATTTATTAAAGCTAAATAAAATCAGTAACATAATTGGGATATAGAGGAAGGCGAAGCCAAACACTAACGAGGTTACATTGAACCAGCTAAAACGATTTACACTCATTGTCCCTGCTCCTTTAACTCGCGCTCCTGCATTTTCTGGAACAAGATGATCGGCACAATCAACAGTGATAGCAGCACCACGGCGACGGCCGCCGAAACGGGCCAATCTCGATTGCTAAAGAACTCGCCCCACAGCGTTTTACCTATCATTAATGTGCTCGAGCCACCGAGTAAATCCGGAATGACAAATTCGCCCATCGCTGGAATAAAGACCAAAAAGCAACCGGCAATAATGCCCGGCAACGCCAGCGGCACCACGATCACCCAAAATGTCTTGAATTGGGTACAACCCAGATCCAGTGCCGCTTCGAGTAAGCTGTAGTCAATTTTCTCCAGCGCGGCGTAGAGTGGCAGCACCATGAAAGGCAAATAGGAGTAAACGATGCCAATATAGACCGCCACATCGGTGTTGAGAATAATCAGCGGCTGGTCAATGATGCCTATATACATCAGAAAGTTATTCAGTAATCCCTCTGGCTTTAAAATACCGATCCAGGCGTAGACGCGAATCAAAAAGCTGGTCCAAAACGGCAGTATGATCAGCATGACGAGGGTCGCGCGCCACTGTGTTGGCGTCTTTGCCATACCGTAGGCGATAGGAAAACCCACTAGCAGTGTGAGCAGCGTCGAGATCAAGGCAATTTTCAGACTCGACAAATAAGCGCGCCAGTAGAGGTCATCCTCGACCAGGTAGAGGTAGTTCTCAAAATCCAGCTCTGTTATTAACTGCCAGATCCCGGCCAATCCGGCACTGCTGTCATAGACAGGCACATAGGGCGGGCGCGCTGTGGCGATATCGGAGAGCGACATTTTCACCACAGAGGCAAAAGGCAATAAAAAGAGTACTAGCAGCCATATAAAGGGAATCGCGATCAGCAGCACGCGCCCCCAGTTGATCGTCTTATTCATAGCATTACTCCGTCAGCACAACGGGGGCGTCACTTTTCCAGCTCAGCCAGACATCGTCTTCCCAAGTGATCGAGCGCTTTTTCAACCGGTTGCGATTGACCCGCTGCGTCTTGATCATGCTGCCGTCTTCAAGCTTGACGTGGTACGTTGAGGTGTTGCCGATATAGGCAATATCCCACACTTTGCCAGCCAGCACGTTGCGCTCACCCTGCGGCTTTTCCTTACTGATTTCGATCTTCTCAGGACGCAAGGTCAGCCATACCTGTTGGTCATCGGTCAGTGTTTTTGCTGTCTCGGCGTAGAGCGTAGACTGCAGGGGACTTGCGAATACGGCGCAGCCGTCTTGCTGCCCTTGATAGCGCGCCTCTATAAAATTCACATCGCCGATAAAATCTGCGACGTAGCGCGAGCTCGGCTCTTCGTAAATCATATCGGGCGTGGCCACCTGCATAACTTGACCGTGATCCATCACCGCGATACGGCTGGAGACTGTCATCGCCTCCTCCTGATCGTGCGTGACGATGACAAACGTCATACCCAGCTCTTCCTGCAAGTTCATCAGCTCAAACTGTGTCTGTTCGCGCAGCTTTTTATCCAGTGCGCCAAGGGGCTCGTCCAAGAGCAGTAATTTGGGTTTTTTCGCCAGTGAGCGCGCCAGTGCCACGCGCTGACGCTGCCCGCCAGAGAGCTGCTCTGGCCTGCGCTTTGCAAAGGGCTCTAACTTGACCAGCTCAAGCATCTCGCGCACCCGCTGTTCAATTTCTCGCTTGGGGCGCTTCTCCTGCTTGAGGCCAAAAGCAATGTTTTGCTCAATCGTCATATGGGGAAAAAGGGCATAAGATTGGAACATCATATTGACCGGGCGCTTATTCGGCGGCACCGCGGAGATGTCTTCACCTGCGATTAAAATACGCCCCGAGGTCGGGGTTTCAAAACCGGCAAGTAGGCGCATTAACGTCGTCTTGCCACAACCTGAGGGTCCCAGCAGTGAATAGAATTCGCGCTCGTAAATATCGAGTGTCAAATTGGATATCGCGGTGAAATCACCGTACTTCTTGGTGACATTTTCAAAGCGGATCAGTGGTTCAACCGCAGCATCGGCCCAAGGCTCAAAGACGCCGCTCTCGCTCTTTTGTTCAGAAGCATTCATAGTAGGGCAACCCTAAAACTAAGTGTGGAACGTGGTAGGGCCGGGCGCAGCGCCCGGCACAGTCGATTTACTGACCAGTTTTGACTCGCGTCCAAGTGCGATTCATCGTGCGGGTGTACTTAGGGCCATCCGCCGTATGGGTGAAGAGATTTTTCATCGTCGCATCGTCTGGATAGATAGCGGGGTCTTCCAGCACGGATTTATCAAGGTACTGCTGTGAGGCTTTATTGCCGTTGGCGTAGTTGATGTAGTTACTCGCTTTGGCGATGACCTCTGGATCATCGGTGCACAAAAAACCACCCTCACCAGAGTTGAGATGTTTGTATGTTTGGGTCGAAAAGCACCCCACCCGACCAAAACTGCCCGAGCGTGTCGCGTTCCA